>JAOZKX010000436.1 GCA_029935135.1 Desulfocapsa sp. | reverse complement strand
CGGCCCATGAAAACTGGACAACACCCCACTCCATCATGTAAGCATCTTTATCGGTTGTATATTTTTCGTCCTGTTATCGTGGTTTCCTGCATCTGCTGCCGAAAATGAAAGTGCTCAGGAAAAGTCTTTTCAACCAGATGAACTTTCACTGGAACGGATGGCTGAACTTGATCAACTGAGAAAAGAATTCAGGGAGACCCCCGTTAATGAAACGTGGGATCTTGAACACGGATTGTTGCAGATTGCAATCAATTCACTGGGGAATTTTGGAGGTATGGGCACATATGATGTTGATATTGAGTTGTTTCGATCTGTTTTGGCTGACCAATAGAAATTGGTAATCCACCTGAAACAGGATCTGCACAGACAACAATATTATTTGCCATCTCTTATTTCACTAACCAGTCCATCCAAAGTTTCCAGCTTTTCTTGATATCTTGAGAACATTGGAGTAGCTCCGGCTACTAAATATTTCCCCACGGGGTTATAGATGGTATTCCAGGTCGGCATATCCAATATCTCTTCGTCTCTTATTGCATCTAGCTGCCTGGCTTCCTCCGCTCCTTGAATAACTGCAGCCCTCATCCTGAGATGTTCCGAATAAATAAGATTAACCGTTGAATTTTTAAGGAGAAAATAATTGACAACTGGATCCAGCCAACGACTGACCATCAAGGAATTAAAGGGTACAGCGAACGCTGAGAATACAGAAGAAAAACCATCACCATCGTCTATCCTCCGAAAATAGTATATTACTGTAACAGTCTCTCTGTCCAGACAGTAAGCTATACTCTTTTGGGTATCATTTAAGGGAAGCAGTTCTTTCTGGAAATCTTGCTTCATTCCTGGCTGTTTCTTCAAAATATAATCCAGCAAATGATAACTATCGATGAGAATTGTGCCGGCGATCATCTTTTCCAAAAGAGATATCGATTTATCCCCCAAAACCATCCGCCAGAACCGGATATTTTTTCCGAGTAAGGCATTACCACCTTCTCCACTCAGGACAGTATCCAGTAAAAACAACCTGCTAACATCCAGGAGATTCATGCTACTGCTGATTAAGTGCGGCGGCAGACTATTCTTGTACTGTGTATAGCCGATAAGTTGACGGTATCTCGCGATCAATAACCGGTTATCTGCAATAAGTTGATTTACCTCAGCCCTGTCAACTTCACTCGTTAGACATGTGAAACTCTCAAAACAGGACACATCCTTTAGTTTTGCCAGAAGCTTTTGATCATCCCTAACCTGCAGCGCACTCTCATATTCAAAATTATTCTTGGTTGTTATCAGCTCAAGCCTGCGTTTTCCCTCACTGATCGGATCTTGATCTTTTGGGGCAGTCAGGCCCACCAAAAAGGTGAAGCCATTGTTTTCAATCAGCCTGGAGTCCCATTCAAGAAATTTTGCAATTTCAGGATTCAGGGTCTCGTCAAAACTGTTTATCAAAACCATGGCAAGGATAATACTACAAAGAACAGCCAGGAGGTTTACTATTATTCTTCTTATCATCATCTCTTACAATCACCTTTTAATAGAATTTCTTGAAATTAAAAATTTCCTAATCAGATAAATATTATCTGACCATATGGGTCGAGTAAAAACAAGCGATTAATAGTTTGCAAATGGTTCGCTATCTTCACCCTATAACAACTATTTGCTGAAATAATTTTCAACTTGTTCACAATAGTCCGTCTCTCTTTTTATATGAGATTTTCCTGAATGGATGTAACAATGATGGAGACAACCTGTGAAATACATATCTAGAGCACTGCTTCCCATAACTATCATCTGCTTTCTCACTCTTTCAGCATGTATTCCAATACAGGGAAAGAATTATCAGCAGCCAATAAGCCTCTCAGGAAAAAATTGTGTCCAGCAATGTTACAGCCAGCAGAATAGCTGTAATGAACAGATATGCAGTAGAAACAACTCATGTGACTCATCGCAGCAGATGGCAATTGACCTCCAGAAGTTGCGTGACCCTGCCGGGAACACCTACGGTAATGATTTCGACATAAACAATTATGGGATGGAGGATTGCTCAGATAGATTCGAAGATTGCTTTCAAGGATGTGGTGGTACAATTGGCCAGAGCACCTTAAACAATAAACCAACGGAGCTGCTCCTGTATGGCGCACTGGCTGTGGCGATGCTTTTACTGAACCAGGGAGCCGGCAATTAACCGCCTCAAGGTGAAAATCATGCATTATGATGATGAAGAACAACAAATAGGATATGATACCACAAACCTGGCCGTGTTAAGGTCTGCACCATGGATTTTTCAAAATATTGAATACACAATCCCCCCAGAGGATACTCATGCCCACAAAATGTTCTTCTTTCAAACTACTCTTTTTTCTTCTAAGCGTATTCCTTTT
>JAOZKX010000435.1 GCA_029935135.1 Desulfocapsa sp. | reverse complement strand
TGCAGGAAAGAGTGCACCCTGATTCTGTTATTCTTTTTTTTTCTCCGTATTCTCTCCCTCCTTCATCTTTTCTTTCCTTGTTGGTTTGTCAAAAAAAGTAATCATATACTGAAAAAGAAAAACAAAGAGAAAAACTACCAGGTAAACCATCAGCCAATCTAACATGAGTGTTTCCTTTTTTAGTGCCTCGTCGCTGGAAGGCTGAAATATAAAAACAAATGAGAAGAGATCCTGTAAATTTCAGAGTCTCTCTAATATCAGTGGCCTAGGGCCAGTGTCATGTGTTGGCCAGGATCTCATTCTGCTCAGCAGGTCATGTATATTTGCTCTTAGTTATGTGTATATGAAATATACAAGTAGTGCTCTTTGCCCTGTTTGTAAAGAGTTATCTCATTTTTGTTGCTTATCAATTTCTTTTGTCGTTTTAGATGGCTTAGGCATCGGTTTTTTTGTCTGCCCATTTTTTTTGGAAGGTGCTACTGCTTTTCTTGTAGCTGGCACTGTTTTTTTGAGCGTATTCTTTTTAACCTTTTTAGGTGCAGTTTTCCAGGTGGCTTTCTCTGTAAAACAGTCCCATCCCCAGCGCAGCCATTTGAGTAATGCCATGGCCAGCCATAATGCCCACAGGAGCATGCTGATGCGATACACGAGAAGGGGAACCGTCACCACCCATGCAGTTGGCAGAAGTGATAGATTTCTGTCCTGATACCAGTGGAGAGTATGGTTGTTCGAATTGTTTCCACTGATTTGCATATCCGGATGTCCAAGGAGTCCTTTCTGGATGGCAAAGAAGAGGGCACCGAGCGCTGCTACAGTTAAAAAGACTAGAAGTACCTGCATAAGATTGAAGGGTATCGGTTGGCTGATGTGGGCCCCTTTCTCCCTGCGAATTCCAAGGAATAATAACCAGCAAACTACAATTGCGGCAAGAAATGGAGGTACTTGACTCAGTCCAAGACTTAACAACAGCCATTGTAATGTGGAGAGTGGGGTGAATTTTATCCTGCCAAGTAGCAAAGCAAAGAGAATGATGACAAATAGCTCTCCCCAGAAAAGTACGGCAGGCCCTATGCGTGGGCCTCCGGTGAGAAGTATCCAACGGGAATAGGGAAGGTTCATAGTAATCGAATGATTCACACTGTTGGTGCCAAGGTCGATGGCCTGGGTGACAAGTTTATAGGAAAGCTCTCCCTTGCTACGCCAACTGATTGCAACCTCTTGTGTTCCTGGTTGGACGGGAATAATTAGGTGATTTTTTTCCAGCTGCAGGACAACTTCTTTTTTGTTAATCATGCTTTTTTGCAAGTCAATATAGGGAGGCAGGGTGATGCTGTGCTGCATGCCGCGACTGGCGCTAATGGTAAATGCAAGAGTAACATCTGCTGCCCGTTTGCCCTGTTTAATTTCAATACTACTTTTGCTAATAGTGAGTGTTTTCCCGGGAACAGCTTCCGGGCGGGTGATCTGTAACTTTATCGATTCTCCAGGATAGGGGTGGTATTCAGGGTATCGTGTGCCGATTGGATTTGTTTGCTTCACTGCTGACAGGCCATGCACCTTGACATGCCAGATAGGGCTGACATCCAGGAACCATCTTTCTACCCAATGAATTGTCTTTTCGGCTGAAAATGTCACTGTGTCCACAGGATCCATTGCAGAGAACCATCGAAATGTTCTCTGCTCTGCCCCCATGTTTACCCGTACTTTATTGTCTGTAATTTGAAGGTCTTCAGTAATTACGCGTTCACCATGCAGAAGAGGAATGTCCACGGCAATAACGCTTCCAGCACTTTTCCTGATAATTGTTGTTTCCACACTCCATTTTAACCCCATATGGAGAATTCGGTCAACCTGGACAAATGCAGGAATTGGGATTGTGTTGAGGTTGCCCCTGTTTTCTTCAAGTTGTAGGGCTGGATTTTTTTTAATTTTCGTAAGGGTAATATGTTTATCCAGAGCCCCGTTTTTGCGCAGGCCTGTCATGGTCCATTGCTGCAGGTTTTGTTTTGCATGTTGTGGGCGCATGGGGAAATCAATGGATAGCTTGTTTATTTCCCTTAAATCTTTTTTCAGTATCAACTGGTGAATGCCTGGCTGGAGGCGAATCATGGTGTTGCCCTGGTCTGTGACCCGTAATGCCTCTACTGGTAGCTTGTTGAGTAGGATCTGATCAAAAAGGCGATTTTTGCCTGGTAGTAGTATTGCTGTATTTGAGATGGCATTGATTTGTAACTGAACCTGCAGCAGATTATCTTTAATATCTATCTGACAGAAGTTTATAGCAGCGCAATTATTACCACATTTAGGAGGAGCAAGGAGTCTGTCCTGTAATTCCTGCAAGATTTCAGGGGGAGGGATTTCAGCCTTTGCAGTTGCGGGAGTGT
>JAOZKX010000434.1 GCA_029935135.1 Desulfocapsa sp. | reverse complement strand
GATTTAACAAGGTGACGGTGCAGGATGGAGAGATCAAAAGCTTTGATCAGCAGGGGCAGGGAAGCCTGCTTGCCTTTACCGGCTTACATGTTTTGCAGCCAGAAATATTGGAAACGATATCTGTCGGAGTAGAATATTCTATTATTGACCGTTACCGTGAAATTCTACGGGAGGGAAAAACGATTCATGCACATCGTGTGGATGGCTGTTCCTGGACAGATATGGGTACGGTGGAGGATTACCTGACACTGCATGGAAAATTATTACATGGAGATATTCCACTCTGGTCCGAATTCTCCACCCAGTCGAATGGTCCCTTTCTTGTCGATAACAGTATAGATCAAACCGGTGTGTCCCTGCAGGATTGGGCATGCATAGGTAAGGCCCAACTAAACGAAGGGGTGAGCCTGCGTCGTTGTGTGGTGTGGGATGGGGTGAAGATTGCGGGGCAGGCCGTTTATAAGGATGTGTTACTGGCCTCCTGAAAAAGCTCCTCAACCAGTTGCCGGTATTTTTCTTCAGTTTTACATTTTTTGATTTTTTTCCATGTTTTTTGTTGAGGTGGAAAAAAATCACTGAGATAGAACCAGAGCTGCTTCAGGCGTCCCAGCAGGTGGGCTTGTCCTGAAAGCAGTTCCCGGTAACAATCAAACAGCTCCTGATGAAATCCATGCAGCTGTTTGAGTCTTTCTTTTGTTGCTATACCCTTAATCTCTCCTGCCAAAAAGGGATTAGCAAGGGCTCCCCGCCCAATCATCCATTTTTGTATCGTCGGGAATTTGCCCTCCAGTCGTTTGAAGTCTGCCAGAGTGCAAATGTCACCGTTGTAGACAATGGAGTGGGAACTTACCCCCAAACACTCAGCAAATGCATCCTGGTCAATGGTTCCCCTGTATAACTGGCTGCCCAGTCGTCCATGGATGATGATCTCTGAGATGGGATAATCTTTCAGGCGGGGCAGCAGGTTGAGGAGTTCATCGTTTCTGTTCAGGCCCAGTCGTGTTTTTATGGAAAGTTTTACGGGGAGCCTGGGGAGAACAGTGTCCAGAAAAGTTATGATCTCATCGGGGTGGGGGAGGAGGCCGGAGCCCCTTTTCTTTTTCGTCACCATTGGTGCAGGACAGCCAAGGTTCCAGTTAATCTCTGTATAGCCAAGCTCATGCAGGCGGGAGGCGAGAAAGAGGAAGTCTTCTGCGTTGGTATGAAGAAGCTGTGGGGTAACGCACATTCCCTGATTTAATTCCGGGAGAAGATCTTTCACCTGTTTTGCCTGGAAATGCGAAAATCTCTGTGGATTGATAAATGGAGCAAGGGCAGAGTCAAATCCGGGAAAGTAGCGATGGAACAGCTGCCGGAAATAACAATCCGTGATTCCGCGAATGGGTGCCAGAACAAGTTCTGTGGTTTTATGCATTGTTGTTTTTTTGTACAATCTCAGCGGCCTCAACTAACCATTGCTGCAGCTGTACGGGTGTGGGATGGATGCCTGCTATTTTCACTTCACCATTAATCATAAGTGCAGGTGTTGCCGTAATGCCATGTCTGCCTATTTCGTCAGGTTCGTGGACCATGAGGATATCAGCTGCCACATTCTCCTGCATCATTGCGTTAATTACGGCATCCCGTAAGCTGTTGCAGCTGATACACCCTGTTCCAAAAATCCGAATGGTAAGATCTGTATCAGCTTCCTGTTCCATCCCCAATAGTCCTCTGTATTCCCTTTCCATGGCAGCTTTGTACTTTTCTGTCATACCCGGAGGAATGTAATTTTGTTTTTTTACAGCGTTGTACAGGAAATCAGCCGCATCTTGTAGAGGGAGCTCCTGGGCAAGGGCCTTGTTCAGAGCAATATCAAGTCCAATCAGGCCGATGGTGGCCTTGCCGACTTTCAGTAATCGTTGGGTTGGGGTATCCATAAAAAAATCAGTTTTTTGTTTTTTGTTTTTAGTGGTACTATCTCAAGATAAGTTTGGCAACTGTAATACAGTAAAATTGAAAAGGAAAGTATGCAAAGCAGATCGTCTCAAGATATTACGGCCATGCGGCGTCATAGGTCTGACTATCCCTCTCAGCTTTTCCAGGCACTCGTCAGAGTGTCGGAAGAGCTGGGGCGTGAAATGTTTCTCATTGGAGGGACGGTTCGGGATTGGTTGATGGATATTATGCCCAATGACCTGGATCTCACAGTTGAGTGTGATGCTGTGCATTGCTGCAGGTCGCTGATTCATGCCTTAAATGGCGGAACATTTGTACCCCTGGGTACTGCAGAGGAAGATGCGGGGCGAGTGGTGTGGCATGGCTTGACTGTTGATTTTTCTTCATTTCGAAAAGGTGCCGCAAGTATAGAGGAAGATCTTGCCATGCGCGATTTCACCCTCAATGGTATGGG
>JAOZKX010000433.1 GCA_029935135.1 Desulfocapsa sp. | reverse complement strand
AATGCCTGAATTAAGAAAAGATCCAGTCCTTGGTCGTTGGATTATTATTGCCAAAGAACGTGGCAAGAGGCCGACTGATTTTATTATAGCTGATGAACCTGTAACTGGTGGATTTTGTCCATTATGTCCCGGGAACGAGAAGATGACTCCCCATGAGGTTCTCGCCTATGGCAGGACTGAGAATTCCCCTAATTCCCCAGGGTGGGATGTTCGTGTTGTTCCAAATAAATATCCGGCATTAGTGATTGAAGGTGATCTCAATCGCGAAGCTGAGGGCTTGTACGACAAGATGAACGGTATTGGTGCTCACGAAGTGATCATTGAAAGTCCTGTTCACGATGATACTTTTTCCGACCTGCCCACCGAACATATGGTCCTGGTACTGAAGGCCTTTCAACACCGCATTCAAGATCTGGAACATGATGAGCGATTCCGTTATGTGCTAGTCTTTAAAAATTTTGGTAAAGCTGCCGGTGCATCTCTGGAACATTCTCACTCGCAACTGGTTGCATTACCCGTCTTGCCACGTAAAATCTATTCAGAACTTGCTGGAGCGCTTGCCTATTACAAGTATAAAGAACGATGTGTCTATTGTGATATAATTCATCAGGAGTTAAAACAGGATGTGCGAGTTGTCTGTAAAAATGACTATTTTATCACCATCACCCCGTTTGCTCCCCGTACTCCATTTGAGATGTGGATTCTTCCTATAAAGCACTCTTCTGCCTATCATCAGCAGAGTGATGAACAGCTTACCGCTCTTGCACAGATTTTCTCGGAAAGTCTCTGCCGTCTTGATGCCTGTATTCCTAATGTTCCATATAATTTTGTCCTCCATACGCAACCATTACGCTCTGAAAATATGAATCATTTTCACTGGCATTTTGAGATTGTACCAAAACTTACCTCCATTGCAGGATTCGAGTGGGGATCAGGTTTTTATATTAATCCCATGCCACCTGAAGAAGCAGCTGCGTATCTGCGTGAGTCACTTGAACGAATATCGTAAAAGGGGTCCCATGAAGAAAATATTACTTGTTGACGATGAAGAAGGAATCCAGATGCTCTACAGAGAGGAACTGGAAGAAGACGGGTACACTGTAATCTCTGCCTATACTGGTGAGGAGGGGCTTGAAAAATTTAAAACAGAATCTCCTGACCTGGTAATCCTTGATATTCAAATGCCCGGCATGAACGGGATTGAGACATTAAGGCAGATGAAAATGGAAAATGCGGAGCTTCCGGTAATTCTCAGTTCGGCCTATAATGAATATAAGCAGGATCTTGGTGCTTGGGCCTCGGATGAGTATGTGGTGAAATCCTCAAATATCGATGATTTGAAAGAGGCGGTACGGAAATATTTGGGTGAGTAATTGTTGCTCTTGCGCGTCAGTTTGCCAGTAATTCTCTGTGATTGTATAGTATGAAAGATATTCAAAACCAGGAAGATCACCGGCGAATAAATATTAAGAAGGTTGGTGTTAAAACCATATCTTACCCTGTAACTGTTCTTGATAAGGCCAGATCAAAGCAGCATACCATTGCAACGGTAAATATGTATGTGAATCTGCCCCATCATTTTAAGGGGACACATATGAGTCGCTTTGTCGAAATTCTTAACCGTTTCCATGGTGAAATTGGTCTCAGCAGTTTCCATTGCATCCTGGAAGAGATGAAAGAAAAACTCGAAGCTGAAGCTGCTCATATCGAGATGTCATTTGCTTATTTCCTTACTGAAAAAGAAAATCGTGAAACATTAAAAACCAGTCGCTATGAATGCCAGATGCACGGCTCTCTGGAAGAAAAAGATGAACTTAAATTTCAAGTAGTGGTTCCGGTTTCTCTTCCCCTGGCAGAAATATCAGAGCAGGGGCTGCCTCGTTCCCTCGGTGATTGGGGCAGGGCAGTGGTGTCAGTCACACTTAGGAATTTCATCTGGATCGAGGATCTGATAGGTATTGTCCAGCAGGCCATCGATGCAGAACAGCAGAATGTGTTTGCCCAGGGAGAAAGCAGTCTTTCTGTGGAATCCCTTATTCGTAAAATTGCCGCAAGCTTGCAGGCGGAAGAGGCAATCAAGTGGTTTTCAATTAAAGTAGAAAATCTTGCCCAAGGCTATTCGACTTTTGCGACAGTTGAGACCTGATCAACTTTGAGATAATACTACAGTTGTACTGTAGTATTGCTTACTCAGTCCTGGTCATCAGGAAGAGACGCAGGATATAAACCGTTACGAGATTCTCTTCAAAATAGATGCAAATAGTTTCCAAGGTATCCAACACCGGTGATGAACGGAATGGCCGGTTTTCAGGAATAAGGCACTAACAAACTTTTACTTAATAGCTATACACATTCATCATGTCCGAATTACTTTTTGAGATAGGAACAGAGGT
>JAOZKX010000432.1 GCA_029935135.1 Desulfocapsa sp. | reverse complement strand
TATAGGCAAAATAGGGGGCCAGTTGCAGAGATTGGATCGTACAGGAAAGACTGGTCTGGAATCCCTGGTTTTCTGCAATCTGCACAGCTTCGCCGCTGAGTTGTATGGGGCTACCGTTAATAATTGCTGAAAAATGCGGTTTTATATAGGTGTTTGACTGAAAAGAAAAATTTGAAAAACTGGGGATGGCAAGATTTAACTGCTCGACAGTATGGGTTTTACCGGCAGCCAGATCTTTAAAAAGAATACGACTGTCTTTGATGTTGATGTTGTTGAGAGAAAAAAGAAAAGGCAGTTTGGCGAAGTCTATGATTTTTTCCGGATGTTCCTTTTTGTTCAATTGAAACCTTTCCGGCAGGTTGTAGGTCCTGTCTTTTTTTCGGATCAGATCCAGCAGCAGTCCGTTAACCAGCAGGGAGTCACAGACAAATCCGTTGCGAAGAATGGAGGTCAGGTCTAGATCGACGAAAATAGAATCAGCATATAGGAGAGGGGGCGATTCCAGGTCATCGGCAAGGAAGATTGTTATGTTTTTAAGGCTGAGCTGATAGTTGAAGGGGTTGAGCTGAATGGTGTCAACCTGCAGTGTAAAACCGATTTTCTTTAATGAACTGGTGAGATACTTTTGCGTGAGAACAGGGGCCAGATACATCCCTGCAAGAAAGTAACCGCCAATAAGCAGGGAGAGGGTAAGGGCAAAAAAAAGCGGTTTTTTTGACTGCGGCGCCCTTTTTTTAGGAGGTCTGGGGCGTTGTGGAAGGGCTGTCCTGGAATTCTCGCCAGTTTTCTGGCTTGCATGGGAGTCAATGCTTATGGAACCGAAATGATCAGACATAAAAATAGTTTAAATAAAAACGCTTTTTATTGCACCATATGGTAATTGTGCAATAGTGTATGATAAATGCAAATGTTGTTCTTAATAACCTTTTTCCCCTGTCACTTTCAATGACTAACTTTAAAATCTGATTATGGACAGTCGGCGGCGTATAATTCTCTCTGTCTGTCTTGTTCTTTTTTTTCTGGTTGCCGGCACGGTGGGCTATGTTTTTTTAGAACACTATACCCCTCTTGAAGCATTTTATATGACGGTGATTACCATCACTACCGTCGGCTATGGCGAAATTCATGCCCTCTCTGATACTGGCAGACTTTTCACCATATTTCTCCTCCTTTTCGGAGTGGGAAGTCTTGCCTTTGCCGCATCCGCTTTTACTGAATCCATTATTGAACGAGCATCAAATCCATTACGGGGAATACATCTTATGGAAAAAAAGATCAGCCGCCTGGAAAACCATACGATCATTTGCGGGCATGGAAGAGTGGGGGAAGAGGCTGCCAGGCATTTGGCAGAATCCGGAAAAGAGTTTGTGGTTCTTGAAAGTGCACCCGATCAGGTGGCCATATTAAAAGATAAGCAATATCTGCATTTGTCAGGAGACGCGACAAGGGAAAAAACCCTGCTCGATGCCGGAATCAAATCGGCAGGTTCTCTGTTGGCACTGCTAAATTCTGACCCGGACAATTTATTTACAGTGCTTACTGCCCGCGAGTTAAACCCTACGCTGCATATTGTTGCCCGTTCTGAATCGGCAGATGCCGAATCTAAAATTCTCCGGGCCGGTGCTGATTCTATTATTTCACCGTATGCCACGGCCGGCAGAAGAGTGGCCGGCAGGATTATGGCGCGTGAACAGAAGGCACATATTTCTGCCATAGAAAAGGCAACCAATCTTGCCGATTCTCAGTTTGGCTGGGTGCAGGTGGATGAAGAATCGGGTCTCTCCGGGCATGCAGTTGATGCAGCTGCCATATTTCTGGAGGGGCAGATCGTTGGCATTCGTCGTGATGGAAAGGACCTGCTCTCCCCAACACCAGATACCAGCCTTGCCCTTGGAGACAGGTTGTTGGTGGTGCACATGGCAGAGGTGGAGGCAGATACACAACGGGATCAACCGAAGAAAATTGTCCTGATAGATGATAATCCCGTTATTCGTCGCCTGTATACCCGCTTATTTCAAAAAGCCGGCTACAATATTATTACCGCAGCCGGTGGGCGTCAAGGCTGTGAGTTGATCCGAATGGAGCAGCCGGACGCTGCTGTGGTGGATTACCAGCTTGAAGATGTCAGCGGCCTGGATGTGTGCGAATGTGTACGGGAAAGTGAGGAAGGACAAGGGGTGAAGCTGTTTCTCTTTACCGCTGATGAAAGAGCGGAGGTCCGTGAGGAGGCCATGAAGGTTGGTGTCGACTTTGTAGTCTTAAAAAGTCCCGAGGCGAGTGAAATTGTAAATCTTGTCAAAAATGCATTGGCACAAAAGTAAAAAAAGTAGCATATAGTCGAAAATAACCTGCAATTTCAGAACTTTTCTTTGGTAAAGTACATCGTATCATGTACACTGTAGGAAGTAAGTAGTATC
>JAOZKX010000076.1 GCA_029935135.1 Desulfocapsa sp. | reverse complement strand
GGGATGCGCACCAAAAATTTTCCACTATAATTTTTGTTAGCGATTGGGCTTGGGATTTCTTCCTTGTTTTTACCCATATCACGGACAACCTCACTCACAACTTCACGAATACCCATAAGCGCAGATTCTGGACTTTCACTTAACCAGCTTAGGCTTGGAAATTCTATACACAACCCAACATATTCACTATCATCTTCAGACCAAGTAACGCGGTAAGTATAATGGTCATTTTTTAGAGTCATGTTCAACCTCCATTCTTTCAATGGCTTTGAGCACTTGTTTGACTTGGTATGCTTTTGCCTTTCCTTTGTAATTTTGAATATTTACTCGTGGATCACCTTGCCAAGGAGTTTTGTATACTTTGTGGCTACTTCCAGATTGGCGAGGACTACCAAAATAATGCTCACAAATATTGCATAAATCTGCAAACTGAACATTTTGGGGATTTGCCTTGATTTGTTTGAGTATTTTATCAACCTTAGCCATGCGTAAACTGTAATACCAATAGTGATACTATGTCAAGAGGGTTAGTTTTAAATTAACTTCGACAAAACATGAAAAATGGAGAATGTTTTTCACTTTATATTGGCAGGGTTTTCAAAACATAATGCCCAAGTTAACCCGCCCACCAAACAATCATTCCCTGGTAAAAACATACTGTTTCTCTGACGAGAGTTCTGCCTGGAATACATAGCCGGACAGTTGAAACTTTTTCAGAGCTGTAACGGTCTCTATCTTTTCTGTCACAGCAAAATCCACCATCATGCCCCGTGCCCGTTTGGCATGAATGGCAACCGTCCGATATCCGTCTCCTTTGCGTTCCTTAAAATCAACCTGCAGCAGGGAACCTTTCAGTTCCTTCTTATTGATCACCCGCATATATTCAGCTGACGCCAGATTGACCACAATCGGCTCTTGCTGAGTGGCCAGAATCTCATTAACTCCCTCAGTGACCTTTATACTCCAGAAATCATAGAGGTTCTTTCCCCTGCTGTTGGCAAGTCTGCATCCCATTTCAAGACGATAGGGCTGCATCAAATCCATGGGCCGCAATATTCCATATAATCCTGAGAGAATACAGAGATGACTCTGCACATAGTCCAAATCAGCCTGCCCATAGCCTGTTACATCAATACGGGAATAGACATCCCCTTGAAAAGTAAAGAGAGCAGGGCCACTATTTCCAGCGGTAAAAGGCATGTTGAATGCATCGATACGCTGATGGGTCTGTACTGCCAGCCGTTCACTCATTTTCATGAGTTTACCAAGGGCCGGAACGGAGAGTTTTCGCAACTCCTCCACCAGCAATGCACTCTCCTCCAGGAAGAGAGGTTGAGTGGGCTCTGCTGGAAAAGAATGACCAGACTCCTGCGTCTTTGAGGGGGCAATAAGCATTAACATAGGAGAGACTCTACTCTTTTAAGGTAATTGTCAGCTGTCCCTCTCTAGTCTCAATTGACGCCACCCCATCGGAAAAGAGTTTCCAGAAACCTTCATCAGTGCCAAACTCCTGGACCAGATCGATATTTTTCAGGCCGCCCAGCCAGGCATTGGGAACGGGTACACCCATCAATGTAACCCCTTTTAAGACAACCACAGGTTTTTCACCGAGATAGGAAAACTCCACCCCTGCAGCTGCCCGTATTGTTTTACCAGCAAAGATAGGGAAATCTCTGTCAACCGGGATGCGTAATCGGGCACTGATAAGATTATCGGCTAGATCAACAGCCACTTTCGTTGCCAGATCTGTATTTTTGGCAAGCATGGCGTTGAGTTCACGTTCGCTAAAGGAGATCTCTCGACTGGCTCCTTTTTCACTATATGCTTCTGGTTGCAGTACCCCGCTTTCCTGTTCACTCTCACCCGGGCCGGGATTCTGCCTGGCGGGTTTTCCGCCAGGATTGACTTTGGATGTTGTATCTTCCGAGAAACTCAATTGACTCAGTTTTTCGGATAACTCCTGTTCCTCTACAGAGGTCAGCACCACAGGCTCAAACTGTGAAGGGAAGATATAGGTCTTAGCAACCCACAGGGTCACACCCGTTGTCAGCAGTACGGTGAGCAGTACAATACCGAAAACCTGCAGGCAACCAAACTTTTTCACACTCTTCTGCTCTTTACTGCTGTTATTCTCGACTGTATTCATCTCAAGACCTCTCCGTTCTGGTACATTTACTCTGCACCCTGAATTGCCGCAGCCATCTGCAAGGCCTGATGGCTTGCCGCCACATTATGGACCCGAATAATATCCACCCCGGACTGCAAAGCAAGCGCTGAAACCACTGCAGTGGGAAGATCACGTTCTTCCACAGCAAGGCCGGTGATATCTTCGATAAATCGTTTACGGGAATGACCAAGGAGTACGGGACAGCCAAGTGTTTTAAACACTTCCAGATGTTTCAGAATCGAAAGATTATGGGAAACAGTTTTCCCAAATCCGATCCCGGGATCAAGGGTGATTCTCTGTGGATCAATCCCCTTTTCCTCCAGCCACTGTATACGCTCCCGGAAAAATGCAATAATATCATGGATTACATTATCATACTGCGGCTTTAGCTGCATATCCCCCGGAGTGTTTTGCATGTGCATGATGATGACGGGCACTGTTGTTTCCCGCACCAGATCAATCATTTCAGGATCTTTGCGTAATGCAGAGACATCATTAATGATGTCAGCACCGGCATCCAGTGCCTGGCGGGCAACTTCTGCCTTGGTGGTATCTATGGATATGGGAATGGGAAAACGGCTGCGAATGGCTCGAATGGCAGGTAGTACCCGCTGTAATTCATCCTCTACAGAAACAGATTCTGCAAAGGGACGGGTGGATTCACCACCCACATCAATTATATCTGCCCCTGAAACTACAAGAGCCTCTGCCTGGGAACAGGCAGAGGCTTCTGAATCAAACTGCCCACCATCGGAAAAAGAATCAGGGGTCACATTGAGAATCCCCATTATCTTTGGGATGGTCACGGTCTACTCCTTTACTGCTTCAGCAGGTGCTTCCCCTTCCTCCGGAGCATCTTCTGTTTCTTCTGCAACTTCTGACTCTTCAGACTCAGCACTCTCCTCTTCTTCAACCGGAGCAGCAGCTTTCTTTTTCACAGCCGCCTTTTTCTTCGGCGGCGGCTCAGTCTCGGTTCGCTCATATTGGCCAGGACGCAGTTCGTCGAGAACATCCTCGATATCTTCCAGCATGATGGTCTCTTTTTCCAGAAGTTCTTCAGCAATACGCTTCAATACATCCAAATTATCAGTGAGCAGCTTTGTCACATGATCATTGGCAGCACTAATGAATTTGTACACTTCAGCATCAATCTTTCGCGCAGTATCCTCACTGAAATCACGATGCTGGGAAATCTCTCTGCCAAGAAAAATCTGTTCTTCCTTCTTGCCAAAGGACAAGGGACCAAGCTCATCACTCATACCCCATTCGCAGACCATCTTCCTGGCCATACCTGAGGCCCGTTCAATATCATTACCGGCACCAGTGGTGATCTCATCAAAGATTAGTTTTTCTGCAACGCGCCCACCAAACAAGATACAGAGTGAATTCTGCAGAAACTTCTTGGAATGGGTGTAGCGTTCATCTGTCGGCAGCTGCATGGTCACCCCAAGGGCACGACCACGTGGGATAATACTCACCTTATGGATGGGATCAGTATCTTCCAGCAGCCTGGCAACAAGGGCGTGACCAGCCTCATGATAGGCCGTGATTTCCTTTTCTTTCTCGGTGATAATCATGGATTTTCGTTCAGCACCCATCATTATCTTATCTTTTGCCTTGTCGATCATCTCTTTGTCGATCTTTTTGGCACCGGAACGCGCCGCCATCAGGGCCGCTTCGTTGACCAGATTTTCAAGATCGGCACCGGTGAAACCCGGCGTTCCGCGGGCCACGATTTCCATATCCACATCATCCCGCATCTTGGTCTTCTTGCCATAAATCTCAAGAATCTTCTGGCGACCCAGGACATCAGGAACAGGAACAATCACCTGACGATCAAATCTTCCCGGACGCAGCAGAGCCGGATCAAGGACATCTGGACGGTTGGTGGCGGCCACAATAATGACCCCCTCATTTTCCTCAAAACCATCCATCTCAACCAGCAGCTGATTCAGGGTCTGCTCACGTTCATCATGCCCGCCACCAAGACCGGCTCCACGATGACGACCAACAGCATCAATCTCATCGATAAAAATAATACAGGGTGCATTCTTCTTTCCCTGAGTAAAAAGATCACGAACACGCGACGCCCCCACACCCACAAACATCTCCACAAAATCGGATCCGGAAATGGTAAAAAACGGTACATCCGCCTCTCCGGCAATGGCTTTTGCCAGCAGAGTTTTTCCTGTTCCGGGGGAACCGGCCAGAAGTACCCCTTTAGGAATACGGGCACCGAGTTTGGTAAATTTTTGCGGATCTTTTAAGAAATCAATAATCTCTTCCAGTTCCTCTTTGGCCTCATCGATACCGGCCACATCATCAAAGGTGACCTTGTGTTCCCCCTGCTCCATAAGCTTGGCTTTCGTTTTCCCAAAAGAAAGGGCTCCACCTTTGCCACCACCCATCTGCATCTGGCGCATAAAAAATACCCAGACACCAATAAGCAACAGCATGGGAAACCAGGAGACAAAAATAGACATCATAAGAGAGTCTTTTTGAACCTCTTTCACTGAGATATCCACATTATTATGACGCAGAATAGAAATCATCTCATCATCATTCACCGGATAAACAGCACGAAACGCCTGCCCATCTTGGGTCACGCCGGAAACAATATCGCCGCTGATCTGCACACTGGAAATATCATGCCTCTCAACAGCATTTACAAATTGACTGTAGGTCAATGCATTAGACTGCCCCTGAGGCTTATTAAAGAGATTAAAAAGCAGGATCATGCTGAGACCAATCACCAGCCACATGGAAAGATTTTTATAAAATGTATTCAAAGAGTCCTCCACAACTCCGGATTAAGCGAATGTAACATTGTCAGACAATGTCAGGAATTTTTCACAACAGTCAACTACACTAAGAGCAGAAAGGGGTTCTGTCGAGGGCATAAATGACTTTTTCTGCAAGCCTTTCTAATTTATCTATAAATTTACTACTTTTCAATAAAATATTGAACCGGCTGTACCCCAATCTCTTTCTCCCGCACGGCCTTAATTGCCGTCACCACTGCACTGGCACCCGTAGCAGTTGTGGTGTAGGGAATATGCAGCTCCAGGGCAGCTCTGCGTATGGAATAAGAATCTTCGGTGGTGCGCCGTCCCATGGAAGTATTCACCACCCAATCCACTTGACTATCCTGCATTTTATCAAGAATATGAGGGCGGCCCTGGGAAATCTTATTGACCCGATCACAACTCACATCATTCTCATGGAAGAAATCTGCAGTGCCACCCGTCGCGATGATTGTAAATCCCATCTCAACAAGGATCCTGGCGGGTGTAAGCATGGCCTTTTTATCACTGTCACGAACACTGATAAAGACAGTACCGGACAGCGGCAGAGTTGAGCCTGCTGCAAGCTGACCTTTGGCCAGGGCCAGGCCCAGGTCATCATCAATCCCCATAACCTCACCCGTGGACTTCATCTCCGGGCCAAGCAGGGTATCGACATTTTCAAAACGATCAAAGGGAAAAACAGCCTCTTTGACTGCCCAATGGCTGATTTCCACCTCACTGGTCATCCCCAGATCTTCAAGACTCATGCCCATCATTATCTTTGTTGCCATCTTGGCCAGAGGAACACCTGTCGCCTTTGAAACAAAAGGAACGGTTCGGGAAGCCCTGGGATTCACCTCAAGGATATAGAGATCATCGCCTTTCACCGCGTACTGCACATTCATCAAGCCGATAACACCCAACTCCTCAGCCATTGCCCTGCTGGCATCTTTAATCTCCTCAATCATTGCCGAGGAAAGTGTATGCGGGGGTAATACACAGGCAGAGTCGCCGGAATGGATACCGGCTTCTTCAATATGCTGCATGATACCGCCAATAATGGTATTTTCGCCATCACAGAGAGCATCCACATCCACCTCGATGGCATCTTTTAAGAATTTATCAAGGAGTACCGGATGGTCCGCACCTGCAATACCTGGAATCGCCATAAAGCTTCGCAGCTCATCGTCAGTATAGACAATACGCATATCACGGCCGCCAAGGACATAAGAAGGTCGCGCCACAACCGGATAACCGATTTTTTTGGCAACGGAAAGTGCTTCATCCAAGGTAAAGACAGTATCATTCTCCGGCTGGCGCAGTCCGAGTTTCTGCAGAAACTGCTGAAAGCGCTTACGATCTTCTGCCCGATCAATGGAATCCGGAGGAGTGCCAACAATAGCAACCCCAGCCTCTTCCAAGGCCACTGCCAGATTCAGCGGGGTCTGGCCACCGAATTGCACAATCACTCCGTCCGGTTTTTCAAGATCAATGATGTTTAAAACATCTTCAAAGGTAAGGGGTTCGAAGTAGAGTTTATCTGATGTATCGTAATCTGTGGAAACTGTCTCTGGATTGGAATTGATCATGATGGATTCCACCCCGATCTCTGCCAGGGCAAAAGAGGCATGCACACAACAGTAATCAAACTCAATTCCCTGGCCTATTCGATTTGGTCCACCACCAAGAATAATAATCTTCTTTTTATCCGTAGCAGAGGCTTCATTTTCCTGCTCATAGGTGGAGTAGTAATAGGGTGTATGGGATTCAAACTCGGCAGCACAGGTATCAACCAGTTTATATACCGGTTCCACTGCAAGTTTTTTACGCAGATCACGAACATCTTTCATGGATGTCCCGGTCAGAAAGGCAAGCTGATGGTCAGAAAATCCATACTCTTTACAACTTCTCAGGAAATCCTTATCAAGACCCTGGAAACCCTGTTCACGAATAACTGCTTCTTTGGCCACAATCTGCTGAAAATTATAGAGAAACCACGGGTCAATTGATGTCAGCTGAAAGAGCTTTTCGATGGAGAAACCTCGTTTCAAGCCTTCATAGATATAACTGACCCGTTTGGAATTGGGACGCCTGAGTCCTCCTTCCAGATCTTCCATATCCAGATGCTTCAGCTCCTCTTTCCCATCAGCACCAAACCCTAAGCGGCCAGTTTCCAGGGAACGCATTCCCTTTTGGAAGGCCTCTTTAAAGGTTCGGCCCATGGCCATGGTTTCCCCAACTGACTTCATGGCCGTGCTGAGTTCATCAACGGCTTCCGGGAACTTTTCAAAGGTCCAGCGGGGAATTTTGACCACACAGTAATCAATGGAGGGCTCAAACGAAGCATATGTTACCTGGGTAATATCATTCTTCAGCTCATCAAGGGTATAACCAACGGCCAGTTTTGCTGCAATTTTGGCAATGGGGAAACCAGTTGCCTTGGATGCAAGAGCAGAACTCCTGGAAACACGGGGATTCATCTCGATGATCATCAGTTCCCCATCTTCGGGGTTCACCGCAAACTGCACATTGGAACCACCAGTTTCCACCCCAATCTCACGAATGATGGCGATAGCAGCATCCCGCATATCCTGATACTCTCGATCCGTAAGGGTCTGAGCAGGTGCCACGGTAATGGAATCACCAGTGTGCACGCCCATGGCATCAATATTTTCGATGGAACAGATAATGACAACATTATCATTGGTATCCCGCATCACCTCAAGCTCAAACTCTTTCCAGCCAAGCAGACTCCGCTCAAGCATGATTTCTGTGGTCATGGAGAGATCCAGACCAGATGATGACAAGTCTTCCAGTTCCTGACGATTATAGGCAACACCGCCGCCGGTACCGCCAAGGGTAAAGCTTGGGCGGACAATAACAGGGAAACCAATATCGTCACCTGCTGCCATGGCGTCTTCAAGGGTTCGGACAATGGCTGACTTTGGAACATTGAGACCAATATTTTCCATGGCCTCTTTAAATTCTTCCCTGCCCTCTGCCTTTTTGATAACACTGATATCGGCAGCAAGCATCTCCACATTATATTTTTCAAGGGCCCCTGCTTCTGCAACCTTAATGGCTGTGTTCAAGGCAGTCTGACCACCAAGGGTCGGCAGCAGGGCATCGGGACGCTCCTTTTCAATGACTTTAATCACCATCTCCGGAGTAATCGGCTCAATATATGTGC
>JAOZKX010000431.1 GCA_029935135.1 Desulfocapsa sp. | reverse complement strand
AATTGACTGGGAAGAAAAACCGAAGAAGCCAAAAACCAATCTCGCTTCCATGGGAATTTATGTTTTTGATCGCGATTATTTACTCAATACCCTCTACAAGGACAGGGAAGAAAATGACTTTGGCATGCATATCCTGCCAAGGGCAATAGATAATGATAATGTCTTTGCCTATCCTTTTTATGGCTATTGGCGTGATGTGGGTACAATTCAGTCCTATTGGGAGGCCAATATGGATGTTCTGCGTCAGGAAAGCCCCATCTCTCCGGAACAGTGGGGGATACGGACAAATGTGGAGGCCGATGGAAGGCCCGCAGATCGTCCACCTGCTTATTATGGTATGAATGCAAAAGTGGATTGTTCACTGATCTCTGCAGGTTGCAATATCAGAGGGACTGTGCAAAACTCTGTACTGGCACCGGGAGTTGTTGTTGAAGAAGGTGCTGTTGTGCGGGATTCGATTTTGTTTGCTGATTGTGTGGTGAAGAAAAACAGTATGGTTGACCTCACGATTTGTGACAAACGGGTACGGGTTGAAGAGGGTGCAACTGTGGGTGCCGGTGACAATCATGAAACACCCAATAAACTGCAGCCAACACATCTTTATACCGGAATTTCACTTCTTGGCAAAGAGGCCGTTGTTCCGCCAGGCATCACTGTCGGGAGAAATTGCATAATCAATTCTCATACCGAAGAGTCTGCATATCCAGGAAAAGAAGTCGAAGATGGAGAGACCATCTAGGGGGCTGTCCGAAATGTCTATTCTCGGATAAGTTCCCAGGGAGTCAATCTCCTGAAAGTTTTTTTCTGCCTTGTTCTCTGTGGTCACAAATATTTCTGATTTCATTCACTAAGGATTGCCATGTCTGATTTATCCCTTCGCCCTTTACCCGGCTATACCCATTTTCCCGGTCCGCTTGTAACAATAATCATGGATGGTGTGGGACTTGGTCCCGGCGATGCGAGTGATGGTGTGGCTGAGGCCTATACCCCGGTACTCGATGAACTTATGCAGACCGATTTGTTTACCCGGCTGAAGGCACACGGCAAGGCGGTGGGGCTTCCCTCTGATGGAGATATGGGAAACTCTGAAGTCGGCCATAATGCCCTTGGTGCCGGGCGGATTTTTGCTCAGGGGGCAAAACTTGTTAATAAAGCCCTGCATTCCGGAGAAATTTTCAAAGGGAAATCATGGCAGCAGATAAAAAGCCATTGTCAAAAAGGCGGCACCCTGCATTTTATTGGCATGATTTCCGATGGAAATGTGCATAGCCATGTGGAGCAGTTGAATCTGATGCTTGATCAATGTGTTCAAGAGAAGATAGAGAAGGTGCGTGTGCATGGTCTGCTCGATGGCCGGGATGTGTCTCCTAAAAGTGGACTGGACTATTTTTCCCCCCTGGAAAAAAAGCTGCAGGAAATGTCTGCAGATGGTCGGGATTACCGCATGGCATCCGGTGGTGGACGAATGATCGTAACCATGGACAGGTATGGGGCTGACTGGAGTATTGTGGAAAAAGGCTGGCAGGCGCATGTCCTTGGAGTCGGGCGTGGTTTTTCTTCGGCATGCGAGGCAATAGAGACCTACTACTCCGAAGACCCGGAAATGACAGATCAGTATATGGAGAGTTTTGTTATAGAGCAGGACGGCAAGCCCGTGGGAACTATAGAAGATGGGGATGCAGTGGTTCTCTTTAATTTTCGGGGAGATCGTGCCATTGAGTTGTCCAGGGCCTTTGATGAAAAAGAGTTTGATATCTTTGATCGCCAGCGCCATCCCGATGTCTTTTACTGCGGTATGATGCAGTATGATGGTGATGCAAATATCCCGGCTCATTATCTGGTGGAGCCTCCGTCCATTACGAATACCCTTAGTGACTACCTCTGTGCTGCTGGGGTGCGTTCCTATGCCATATCAGAGACACAGAAATTTGGCCATGTAACCTATTTCTGGAATGGAAACAAGTCAGGCTATATTAATAAAAACCTGGAAAAATATGTTGAAATTGAATCTGACAAAATCACATTTGATCTTCGTCCATGGATGAAAGCTGCTGAGATCACTGATCTTGTGATAGAAACCATTCTTGAGGGACAGTTTAAATTTATCAGATTAAATTTTGCCAATGGTGATATGGTTGGTCATACTGGCATCCCTGTTTCTGTGCGTATTGCGGTTGAGACGGTGGATCTTATGCTCAGGCGGATTCTTCCTGTTTTGGAAAAGGCAGCGGGAGTTGCGATGATTACTGCAGACCATGGGAATGCGGACTGTATGTGGACGGAAAAAAATAATGTGCGAACTGCAATGGTAGCCCATACAAGGAATCCCGTTCCTTTTATTATCAAAGATTTTAGTGGCAGGAATGCATTTGTTTTTACTGCTGTTCAGGAACCCGGCCTGGCAAATGTTGCAGCAACTGTGTGTAATCTCCTGGGCTTCGAAGCA
>JAOZKX010000430.1 GCA_029935135.1 Desulfocapsa sp. | reverse complement strand
AAAAATATTTAATGAATTCATCGTTGAGGTGGATTCTTCCAATTCCGCTGCTGGTGGCAAGGATCATCACAATCATGGTCCAAAAAATAGGAGTACGGCGTTTGATAACAAATTCAGCGAGGAAGGCAAAAGGTTTCCTGGTTTGCACGTCCTGTTCTTTTTTGACTCGAATTGGTAGGATAGCCAGGAAAGCGGGCATAAAGAAAACAGAGTAGAAAAATGCTGCGAGGACACCCATGGCCACAATATTTCCAAGATCCCGGAATGGAGGTGCATCGGAAAAATTCATGGTAAGAAATCCAATGGCGGTGGAAATACTGGTGATTAAAACTGGTTGCAGATTGACCCGGATAGATTCACGAATAGCATCATGTTTCTGTTTACCCAGGCGCATCTGGTAGAATATTGTTACCAGGATATGTATGGAATCTGCTACGGCCAGCGTCAGGATAATAACAGGGGCATTGGCAGAGGCAGGAGTCAGTAAAATTCCCATCCATCCGGCAAGGCCAAGACCCGTAACGGTAGACAGAACAATGACGAAAAAGGTTGCAATGGTAGCAAAGAGAGAACGCAGGGAAAACAGAATAAGAAAAAGCAGGAATCCAAACATAATTGGAATCAAGGTTTTCATGTCACGTTCGGGTGCTTCTCCAAAGGCGGTATCTATCATTACGCCTCCTGTCAGGTAGACATCCAGGAGAGGGTACCTTTCTTCTATTTCTCGTTGTAAATCTATTGCTGCTGCATTTACCAGTTTGATGTCGTAGCTGTCGTCATCTGGTTTTATAATATTAATATTAATGGCGGTAACGCTGCCCTTTGGATTTACAAGACTATGGACAAGCATAGGTTCTGTCAGGGCGATTTTTTTGATCTCCGCAATTTCTGAGTCTGTCAGATCTGCAGCGTCCCGGATTAAATCTGCCACCATAAGGTCATCTTCGAAGGCCCTGGTATGTTGATAATTACTGAGTGAGTCAATTCGGCTGGAAAATGGGATCTTCCAGGCCTCTTCCGTGAGATATTCTATGGCAGCAAGTGTCTCTCTTTCAAAGAGATTTCCGGATTTGGGGATAAGGATATAGAGGACATTTTCAACTTTAGTGTAGGTCCGTTCTAACTCTTCCAGGGCTTGTAGTTGAGGGTTCTCCTTTGAAAAAAACATGCGTGAATCATTTGAAAAGACAAGGAATTGCATACCGCTTGCTGCCAGCAATGCCAGCAGAAATAAGCCGGGGGCTAATATCCAGCGATATTTAACGATAATCGTACCTATCCAGTCTTCAATTTTTTTCATCTGTTATTTCTCGGATTCTTTTGCTTGTTTGAAACAACAATACTTCTTTGTATTAGAGTGATGGTATACAATGAAGAGTAAATGAACAAGAAAATATTCACAATAGAGTGATAAAATATAGTAGGAAGTATGGTAACAATACTTATGATCACATGTAGTTGTGTAAACTTCTATTGCTAGGGAAGAGGGTGCGAGTGGTGTCTGTTAAAAAGAAACAATTCAGTCTGGCTCTTGTTTTAGGGGTAATTATCACCAGCCTCCTCATGGGACTGGGTGCCAGTGTTACTTTGTATACTTATCAGATGCAGGCTCAACGTGCTCTAACAGATACTGGAGTGATTTTTGATGCAAGTTCCCGTCGAACTGAAGAAAAACTTCGGGACTTGACTCATGCCGTGGAAAGTTTTGTTACGGTGTCCTCCGTGCTGGAAGAATTGAAATTAAGCGGGACCGAAAAATTTATACGCCTCCTGCAATATTTCCATCACTCTTTTTTGAATATTCCCTGGATGGATTCCTTTTATGTTGGATACGAAGATGGTCGTTTTTCCATGATTCAGGCAATTCGAGGGCGAGAGTCGATTCGAGCAGCATTTTCTGCTCCGAAGAAGGCAGCGTATGTAGTGAAAAATATTCTTATCAACCCACCTGGGCAGAGTAGGGTTGAATTGCAATTTTACGATTCGCGTCTCCAGCTTCTTCGTACCGAGGCAAAAGCATATGCTGGTTTCGATCCACGCACAAGAGAGTGGTACCAGGATGCTATTACACATGATCAGGCTGTTATCACAAGACCTTACATATTCTTTACCAGTAGAGAGATTGGGTTTACCGTGTCTCATAGCTTGCACGGCGCGAAAGGTGTTGTTGGCGGTGATTCCTTACTGACATCAATAACAACGTTATTGCAGCAACAAAGATTGACGAAATCAACCGAGATTATGTTGAGTGATAACGCCGGAAATATTCTCTTAAGTTCTTCTGAAAGGATTGTTAGTCGGTTACAAAAAATCCGGAAAGCAGATGCATCGTCAGAGCTTAATGTTAAGGATCTCGAAAGTCCTTTGGCAGGAGTATTACATAAAGAGTTTGTTTCCATTAAAGCAGAAGGCGGGAAAATCATCAGAGTAAATGGAGAGGAGTGGTTTGGGCA
>JAOZKX010000075.1 GCA_029935135.1 Desulfocapsa sp. | reverse complement strand
AAATCTGCAATAAAAAGCAAGAAGTATTGATGGATTTAACATCGTAGGTTCTAAAAACAGAATACTCCGAATATGAGTTTTTTGTAAGTGCTTATCTCTACTGAGGCCGCAATATCCTGGCTGGATTTGCCTGAATTATTTTTGTTTTCCCTTGACATGGTCATGGTTCCACATTAGTTTGTGCATATGCTCATTAGCGTAGCTGTCGATAAATTGCAGTATTCATAGTGAATACTGGAAAGATATAGTTGTAAATTTTTTTAGGAGAACAACATGAACCGGAAGGAAGATCTGTATGTGACAGAAAGTGAAAAAAGTGTAAAACAATTTGTTGCTGATTTTGCCGCGAAAGTTGCGGAGAACGCTTTTGTGGTAAATAATGCAGACACCATGGATATGCAGACGACTTTTCGTGAGCATGGAGGAACCGTACCGGATGAATTTGATCTGCATATGATGCAGGTCTGTAAACCCACCAAGGCCGATGGCAGCCTGACCGCCAACCCTGAGCGTTCGATTCTTATGCCCAAGTTCGTTATGGTCTTTTCAAAAGATGGAAAGACACAGGTTCGTTATATGAGTTACAGTGCAGAGGATATTGCTGCCTTGGTGCCAAATGATCCCAAATTTCCTGAATCCTTAGCGCAGACTTTTGCCAAGATTCGATCCATGATTGATGAAGTGAAATAAGAAAAGAATCTTTTTTTATTCAGGAGTGAGGTTATGAAAGTATTACAACTTATTCAGAAGAATCTTGTCTATGTTATCCCCCTGTCGATGGTTCTCGGGCTTATCGGAGGCGGATTCCTTTTTGATGCCAAACCATTAAAGATGCTTATTATCCCCATAACATTTTTTATGGTCTATCCCATGATGGCGACCTTAAATGTTAAATCTATCCTGCATGTGAAAGATATGAAGCTGCAGGTGACGACCCAGATAATAAATTTTATTGTGGTTCCCATGATGGTCTATGGTATTGGCAAGATTTTCTTTACCGGTGCTGATGAAAAATATGGCCTCTGGGCTGTAGGATTGTTTTTGATAGGAGTTCTACCGGCATCCGGGATGACAATTTCCTGGACGGGATTTGCCAAGGGAAATAAGGAAGCCGCTACCAAGATGCTTGTTTTCGGGCTGATTATCGGCGCCATGGCAGCACCTGTCTATACCAAGGTGTTTATGGGGGCAACTGTTGATGTGGATATGCTGCACATGTTTAAGCAGATCTGTATCTTCGTCTTTGTTCCTCTTATTGCGGGCATATTGACGCAGAGTTATCTGATAAAAAAACATGGCAAGAAAGCATGGATGGAAGTGTATAAACCCAAATTCCCTCCATTCTCCGCCCTTGGCGTGACAATGATTGCCTTTACGGCCATGTCCTTGAAGGCAAAGAATATTATTGCCAATCCAGCTGATATTATCAGTATCCTTATCCCCCTGATTGTCTTTTATGTACTTTCCTATGTTATGTTGTCTTTAATAGGGAAGTTCTTTTTTAAGAGGGGTGACGCGATTGCCATGGTTTTTGGGGTCGTTATGCGCGATCTTTCCATTGCTCTGGCCATTGCCATGACTGCCTTTAAAGAGCAGGGGATGACCATTGCTCTATTGATTGCCCTTGCCTATGTTATTCAGATTCAGTCTGCTGCCTGGTATATTAAACTGGTACCGTGGATTTTTGGTCCTGTTGAAGAAAAACAGGTGCAGGATAAATAAAACAAATAGATTACCGGATGAACCGGTTAACAAAGGAGAACGCTCAAGATGCGTATAGCAATACCAACAAATAATCCGGGAGGCATGGAAGCCACCAGGTCTGACCATTTCGGACATTGCGATGTCTTTACCCTGGTGGAAGTCGATGCAGAAAATAAAGTTACATCAGTGGAGATGCTGCCGGTGCCGGATCATGGTGCGGGGGGTTGTATGGTGCCGGTAAATTTCCTGCGGGATGCAGGAGTGCAGGCCATTGTCGTCGGTGGTATAGGAGCGCGACCCATGCAGGGTTTTGCTGAAGTAGGCATTGATGTCTACTGGGCGGATCGTGATTCCATCCCTAATGCAGCGGCTGTTATGGAAAAATTCACTGCAGGTCAGCTACCCAAGATGAATGCTGATCAGGCATGCGGCGGCGGAAGTGCTTGTCATCACTGAGTGATGATGGGTATTAGGTGTTGGGTTTTGGGTAAGGAACTGGAGAGACTTTCTGGCCTTTACTTGAAACCCCGGGCCTTGTGCTTTCCTTTGTTCCTTTTATGTAAAAAATCAACTTGATTACCACTCAAGCTCAGCTTTGTTGCATAGTGTTGTAGGAGCTCGCCCCTTGCGAGCGAATAAACATGTTGCCAAACCTTGAAAATCGCTCGCAGGGGCGAGCTCCTACAGTTCAACTTAGCAGTTACCTGAGTTTTGATGGTAATCAGGAAAATCAAACTAGAAGAATTATGTCACCGCGACCTAAAAAACTGAGAAAATGTGAAGGGGATTTCTGTGGTCATGCATTTAAGCCCACTGGAACTCCATTGTCCAAGCTGGAAAAGGTGGAAATCTTCCGTGATGAAATGGAGGCCCTGCGCCTCTGTGACCGGGAAGGGATGACCCAGGAAGAAGCCGGACAGAAGATGGGTGTGTCAAGGGGAACCATTCAGCGAATAATCACCATTGCCAGAAGAAAGACAGCCGATGCACTCTCTGAGGGAAAGGCGCTGGTTTTTGTTGATGAAGATTAGGGGACAGGTATGCGGTAGGCGGTGTGAGGTAAGGACTTTCAGCTTTTGTATTTTCCTCATACCGCATACCTCACACCTCAAACCGTTGTTTTAAACATTTTCTCTAGTCTTCCGAAATTCGATATCCGGCCATTTTTCCATAAAGAAGTTGAGCATCCATTCGTTTTGCGCGAGGTAGGTGAGAAAGCCTTCCGCATCAAGGGCCAGGGCTGCCTGGTTTTTCTTTTCAAACTCTGCAAGGAGTTTTTTGTCCTCACAGTGGATCCAGCGTGCTGCCTGGAAATCAATGGGTTCATAGATGGCTTCCACACCGTATTCATTTTTCAATCTGGCAACGGTTACCTCAAACTGGAGAACCCCAACAGCTCCCATAATGTAGTGTGCCCCGATTATGGGGCGAAAAACCTGGATAGCGCCTTCTTCCGCCAGCTGCTGCATTCCCTTCTGCAGTTGTTTCATCTTCAGCGGGTTCTTGAGAAGTACCCGGCGGAAATGTTCCGGGGCAAAGTTGGGGATCCCGGTGAATTTCAGCTCTTCTTTTGTGGTGAAGGTATCACCTATCTTAATAGTTCCATGATTGTGGAGACCGATAATGTCGCCGGGCCATGCTTCTTCCACATTTGCCCGATCCTGGGCCATGAAAATGGTGGCGTTGGCCAGAGTGATATCCTTGCCGAGACGGTGATGTCTTACCTTCATTCCTCGGGTGAATTGTCCGGAACAGATACGAAAAAAGGCAATCCGATCACGATGTGCCGGGTTCATATTGGCCTGGATTTTAAAGGCAAAACCGGAAAAGGATTCTTCGCTGGGCGAGACATCCCTGGTGGTTGCTGGACGATTTCCCGGTGGAGGGGCCATCTCCACAAAGCCGTTTAAGAGTTCCTGGACGCCAAAATTGTTGATGGCCGAACCAAAAAATACCGGTGTCTGTCCTGCATTTAAGTAGTGCTCATATTCAAATGGATTTGCAGCCCCTTCTAACAGTTCAATATCTTCCCGCAGGAGATCTGCGTCATGTTTGGTGAGAAGCTCATCCAGACGCGGGTCATCTAAAGAGTCTATGGTTATCCCGCCCTGGTCACGACTTTGTTGGCCGGCGGTAAAGAGGTGGATCTGCTTTTTATACAGGTTGTATACACCCTTAAAGCTTTTTCCCATACCAATGGGCCAGGACATGGGAGTGCATTCGATCTGCAGCTTGTCTTCAATATCGGCAAGGATATCAAGGGGATCCAGGCCATCACGATCGAGCTTGTTGATAAAGGTGATAAGCGGTGTGTTGCGCATGCGGCAGACTTCCATCAACTTTTCAGTTTGTGCTTCAACGCCCTTGGCAGAATCAATTACCATGATGGCGGAATCCACAGCTGTAAGAACCCTGTAGGTGTCTTCTGAGAAATCCTGATGTCCTGGAGTATCCAGCAGGTTTATTTCATAGTCGTTATAGGTGAATTTCATCACCGATGTGGTAACGGAAATACCGCGTTCCTGCTCAATTGCCATCCAGTCACTGGTTGCGTGGCGTGCCACTTTTCTGGATTTAACCGCACCTGCAAGATTAATTGCGCCGCCGTAGAGGAGGAGCTTTTCTGTAAGTGTTGTCTTTCCGGCATCGGGATGGCTAATGATGCCAAATGTTCGTCGTCTGGCGACTTCCTGTTCCAGCTGTTTACCCATAATAATCGATTAATCTGTTTAGATTTGTGCGTGTTTGTAGTATAAAATGTTTGAATTTGGACGAGAGCACCATAGGCGTTTTTCGATATAAAGTAAACTAACCCCGGAAATAAAATGGAAATAAGCTGGGATAAGTGCTTTGTCTGCGGTTCCTACTGTTGTTGATATCATATAATTGTCTCTATTCTGTCATAAAAATAAGAAGATGGAAGAGGGCAAAAAAAAAGAGCGAAAAATGAAAACAGGTCGTAGAGTTCTGGTCACTGGCGGGTGTGGATTTATCGGGGCAAATTTTGTCCGTTTGTTACTTGAAGCCCATCCTGATTGGCGGGTGATTAATCTTGATAAGCTGACCTATGCCGGCAATCTGCAAAATCTCAGCGGTATTGAAGAGGGTGAACAGTATCGTTTCGTCCATGCCGATATCTGTGATGCTGAGGCCATGGTGAAATTGTTTGCAGAAGAACAGATCGACACCGTTGTTCATTTTGCCGCAGAATCCCATGTAGATCGATCCATTACCGGCCCTGCCGCATTTATTCAGACCAATATCGTGGGCACATTTTCCCTCCTGGAGGCAGCACGAAAAAACTGGCTGACTGATTCGTGGAAGGGAGCTGATCCCTGTTTTTTGCATGTTTCCACAGATGAAGTGTATGGCTCACTTGGTGATACTGGGATGTTTGCAGAAACGACTCCTTTTGACCCACGATCGCCCTATTCGGCCTCCAAGGCCTCATCTGATCATCTGGTGAATGCCTACTTTCATACCTATGATATGCCCATTCTTATAACCAATTGTTCTAATAATTACGGTCCTTATCAGTTTCCCGAAAAGTTGATTCCCCTGATCTTCCATAATTCCATGACCGGGAAAAAACTCCCCATCTATGGTGATGGCAAATATGTCCGGGATTGGCTCTATGTTAAGGATCACTGTGAGGCCATTGTGGAAGTGTTAACAAAAGGGAAGTCTGGCCAATCGTACAATATCGGTGGCAACAACGAGAAACAGAATCTGGAAGTGGTCACCCTTATCTGTGATACCCTGGACAAAAAAATCGGCCTGCCTGAATCGGGTGAGCCAAGACGATCGCTTATGGAGTTTGTGCAGGACAGATTAGGTCATGACAGACGATATGCCATTGATGCCTCCTTTATCAAAGATCAGTTGGGCTGGGAGCCTAAAATCACCTTTGAGGTTGGTATTGAGAAGACTGTGGACTGGTATCTGGCCAATCAGGATTGGGTGGCTGCAATAATTGATGGTTCATATCGAAAGGGGTCAAAATGAAGGTGACACCAACCGCAATCCCCGATGTGCTTCTTATTGAACCCACGGTGTTCGGGGATGAACGCGGTTTTTTTTATGAAAGCTATAACGAAGAGGCATGGCAGAAGAATACTGGATTGAATACCCGGTTTGTCCAGGATAACCACTCCCGCTCTGTAAAAGATGTCTTACGTGGCATTCACTACCAGATCAAACACCCCCAGGGGAAACTGGTACGGGTGGTTGTGGGGGAAGTTTTTGATGTGGCCGTTGATCTGCGCAAGAGTTCAGCAACATTTGGTCAGTGGGTGGGAGAAAGTCTGAGCGCAGAGAATAAAAAATCGCTCTGGGTACCCGAAGGCTTCGGACACGGATTTCTCGTTCTCTCCGATGTTGCCGAATTCCTGTATCGGACCACTGATTTTTACGCCCCCGAACACGAACGATGTATTATCTGGAACGACTCCGAACTGGCTATTAAATGGCCCCTGACAGGGGAACCGCAGCTTTCCGGCAAAGATATTAAGGGACTGGCTTTTTGTGATGCGGAGATGTACCTGTGAAAAGATAGGTGTGCGGTGTGCGGTATGCGGTTTGAGGTAAGAAACTATGAAAGTAAATACAAATGATCTTTGGGAGATGGTGGGGGAGCTTGAGGAAGAGGATATCCCTCATGTGTTGACCGGACTCTTTACATTTTATGAGAAACGATTGGAGCAGGATCAAGAGGATCAGGCTGCAGCACTCTTTTTCCAGACCCTTTCACAAACATTGACCCAAGTCAACGGTTGTAACCTGAACAGGCGTTAGCAAACCGTAAACCGCAAACCGCAAACCGCAAACCGCAAACCGCAAACCGCAAACCGCCATCTCATTCCCATTCAAATCGAACCGTATTATCCAGCGCGTCCACCCGTGAAACACGCACCATCACCTGGCTGCCTGCCTCGGGACGATTTCTTGAGGGTGCTGGGAGATCTATATTCATCAGAATATCTGTGAGAATAAGGAATACGCGTTTGGGACCGGAGTCTATGACCAGCGCATTGAGAAGCTGATCTTTTCTGGCTTCCAGGTATTTCAGGAGCCAGTAATGGTGGCGTTGTTGGCGAATGGAGTTGGCTCGGGCCAGGGTCCTACTTATTACTGCAGTGAAATCTTTACACATTTCATCGCTGAAACGAATTTCTTCCCTTCGTACCAGGGAATGAATTTGATGCTGCATAACCAAGTCGAGCAGACGGCGAATGGGGGATGTTACGGTGCTGTACTGCTCCACTCCAAGTCCGCTATGGGCCTTTGCCTCTGTCAGCAGTTCACCGCGGGATAACATCTTTCGTTGTCTGGAGTTGAGAAAGAGGTCATTGTCAAGACCGTGCACAACCCTTTTTCGTGGAGGTTTCTGGGAGCGAAACAGGCCCGGTACCATCCGGTCAGCCACGAATCTGGCAGCTTCCGTATTGGTCAGGATCATCATCTCTGAGACCAGGGTCCGGGCCGGTGTATCACTGTCAGAAAGACTTACCTGTACTTTGTTGCCATGGTGGATATGGATATTTACATCCGGGAAGGGGAGGAGCAGGGCACCGGAGTCCAGACGTTTGTTGCGAAGCTTGATGCGTAGATTGTTGAGGATTCGAATCTCGGGATCCGTGTCGATCATGGTGTCCACTTCATCGTAAGTAAGACGTCTTGCAACTTTGATCACAGATGGGTAGATGCGAACACGTAACACCTCGGCATCTTTTGAGAGCAGTATCATAAAGCTGAGTGCGGCTCGCAGTTCTCCCTGAATCAGACTGCAGATTCCCTGGGAAAGGTGTCTGGGAAGCATGGGAATTTGACCTTCCGGGAAATAGATGGAGGTTCCGCGCTGCATTGCTTCCTGAAAAAGCGGGTCTTCAGGTCTGACATAATGGGCGACATCAGAGATGTGTATTCCTATCAGGTAGTTATCGTCTTTCTCTTCAACAGTAAGGGCATCGTCAAAGTCAAGGGTGGATGCTCCGTCGATGGTCATGGGACTCAGGTGAGTCAGGTCTTTACGGGCCGGGTCCAGGAGCAGTTTCTCGGTATCCTGCTGGAGAAGCATTTCTGCCTGTTGAATGGCCAGGAGAGGGAAAATTACCGGTTGTTCATTGCGCAGCAGGGGGATGTTTTCATTATTGTCCCAGACATTTGCCTTCACAAGAATGTGAAAGGGGTCATGTGGACGGTTCAGGCCCGCAGCTTTTAGAATCTGTCTGGCGATATCCGCCTGTTTGCAATCGTTGCCGAACAGGTAAAAATCACGCATAATAGCTAAGACTTCGGTGTCCTTCTCGCTCGTTGTGTCTTCCGCCTTACCGTCGTTGATTTGCTTGAGAAAGCCAGCCCCATAACTGATAAGTTCCTGCGTTTTTTCCTCTTTTTCTCTCTGCTTTTGAAGTTGTTCAATTTGCTCTGCTGTATGGGCAACAACTTTATTTTCTCTATATTTAAAATAGAGACGATCGGCAAAGACTGAACGGAGA
>JAOZKX010000429.1 GCA_029935135.1 Desulfocapsa sp. | reverse complement strand
GCGGATTCCGGCAGCCCTGGCAATTGCCACCAGGTGCATGGTTTCATTGGTCGATCCACCTGTGGCCATAAGGCCGACCATGGCATTGACTATTGCTTTTTCACTGATCACATGGGCAAGGGGGGTGTAGTTTTCGCCAAGATGGGTCATGGATGTGATCTGTTCGGCAGCAGATCGGGTGAGGGCATCACGAAGCTTGGTCCCGGCATTGACAAAAGAGCTGCCCGGTAGATGCATACCCAGCATTTCTGCCATAAGCTGATTGGAATTTGCGGTGCCGTAGAATGTACAGGTTCCAGGGCTGTGATAGGCCTTGAGCTCTGAGGCGAGCAGTTCATCGTGGCCAATTTCACCCTTGGCAAAGGCCTCCCGCACCTTGTTTTTATCCTTGTTGGCAATTCCTGAGGTCATGGGGCCTGCAGGGATAAGGATCATGGGCAGGTGGCCAAACTGCAGACCTCCCATCAGGAGACCGGGTAGGATTTTATCGCAGACGCCAAGGAGGATGGCACCATCAAATACATTGTGGGACAGACCGATGACGGTAGACATGGCGATGACATCACGGCTCATCAGGCTCATATCCATTCCACCCTCACCCTGGGTGACCCCGTCACACATGGCGGGGACACCGCCGGCAAACTGGGCATTGCCGCCGGCTTCAGCAACAGATGCCTTAATGATTTCAGGATATTTCCCATAGGGTTGGTGGGCTGAAACCATGTCGTTATAGGCAGAAATTATTGCAATGTTTGGGATAGTGTCATCCAGGAGTGAAGTTCGGCAGGTACCGACACATCCGGCAAGATCGTGAGCAAGATTAGAACATGGCAGCTTGTTACGAAAAACGCCATCGCCCTTTGCTTCATCGATGCGCTGCAGATAGCTCTGGCGATGGGATTTACTCCGTTCTATGATACGATCTGTGACTTTTTTGACAATTTTATGCATTATCTTTCTCCGTTATTGGGCCCAATAGATAGTGAAATTCATTGTCTGTTTTTGGGTCCGTTTTTGCAAGAAAAAACGGATCGGCATCTCTTCCATGGGACCTTCAGCCAATGCCTGCTCCAGGACATCTTTCTTCTTTTGTCCGGTGATATGGAGAAAAATCTGTTTGGCATCAAGGATCGTGGGTAGGGTCAAGGTCATCCGTTCATGGGGAGCTGTCAGTGGGGCAATTCCCATACAGATCTTCCCTGAATTCATATCGGTGGCCTGGGCAAGTTTGACTGCCCCCGGAAAAAGAGAGGCCGTGTGGCCATCTCCACCCATGCCCAGAAGCAACACATCAAAGGGGCGATGGATTTGCTGTAACCGTTTGCTGCATTCAGCTTCCCCTTCTGTTGCAGTTTCGGCCCCATTCCACATACCGGTGAAACATGCGTCTTTTGCCTTGTTTTGCAGGAGGTGGGTGCGCACCAGGTGTTCATTGGAGTCCTCTTCATCCGGCTCCAGCCAACGCTCATCCACCAGACAGATGTCAATGTTTTTCCAGGGAAGATCAATGAGTGAGAGGGTCTCAAAGAGTTGAACCGGTGTTGAACCACCGGATACGGCAAGACTTGCCCGACCATTTTTTTCTATTCCTTCACTGAGCAGAGCAGCAACTGCCCTTGCAAGTTCAGCAGTGAGACTGGCACGGCTGGTATAGGAATGAAACTCTATCTGATTGTCCATTGTTACTCTCCTGCAAGGGTTATAATGGCCTTTCCGTACTCACTTTTTAAGGCATTGAGATAGGCAGGGTCAATATTTCCTTTCCATGTTTTGATTTTAAAGAAACGCTTGGGGATGGTAATGGCGTCAGGAACAAATCCTGTTGCAATTCTGGTCTGCCAGCGAAGTTTCTGAATATGGGCACCGGCGGTATCAATATTTGCTGCAATTTCAGAATAACCGACAGAGCTGAGACACTCGGCAAGCAACTCATCTTTGTATACACCCCTGGCAAAAAGACAGGAAACCATAGAGGTCATAAAGGCACGTCCTGCCTCATCTGTTATCAGGAAATCAACCACACCATTAATATCCTGATCTGAGTGTTTCTGGTCATAGGAGTAAGCGCTACTGTCCAAATGTGAATGCCTGAAACCAAGTGACTGGGCCGCAAAGAAGACTTCGCCTGTGGCGTAGCCCGCCATTTCCTGGCCCAGTACACAGGCGAAATCAGCACCACCGTACTCTGCTGCGGCCTTGAGACTGCCCTGAGCAAGCAGTCTGTAAAACTCGTTATGACCATTGCCAAGCAGTTCTGTTGCCTGCTGGTACGCCTTATGGTCGCCAAAGGAAAGGGGAACCACCGTTTCCCTGGTAGCGATCAATCCCTTTTCAGTGGCCTCTGTGGCCCAGGCCAGGGCAACACCGCCTGACATGGCATCCAGTCCGACCTTTTCCATAACATCGAGGATATTTAAGACAGAACGGGTGCTGGTGACATTCAACATGCTGCCCAGTGAGAAAA
>JAOZKX010000074.1 GCA_029935135.1 Desulfocapsa sp. | reverse complement strand
AATCTTATCGAGTCCAATTTACGACAAAAATATAACATTATTGTTATTGCCATTAAACGAACTGGAGAAGAGATGAGCTTTAATCCCACACCTGAGAGTATACTTCTCGCCGGAGATATCCTGATTGTTCTAGGGAAATCAGATCAAATTTCTGACCTGGAGAAGGAGATGAAAGTCGTTTTTTGTGATAGTCTAACAGATAAAGTTCAAATCGAATAACCCATTGAATATGCTTTGTCGATTTCTTTCAACTGCAAGCCACTGTGTTTTCTGGCAATATGTTCAACGGCAATAGCCGAGTTCGCCTGTAGTCATCTGGGTAATCTGATAACAAAACAGACACCCGTTTCCCCTCTCTCTATATTTTCCGCCTCAACACTCCCTTGATGATGCTCCACAATGGTGCGCACGATAAAGAGTCCCAGGCCCAGGTGGGGTGTCTTTTCTTTATGTTTACGGATTGAGACCATGGAGTTAAAGATCTGGGCCATGGTTTCCCTATTGATGGTCGGCCCCTGATTGCATACCTTAAGCCTAAAGCTGTTCTTTAAGATTTCCAGCTGTAGACGAACGGGGGTGTCCGGCAGGTGAAAAGAGACGGCGTTATCAACGAGTTTTTCAACCATCTGCCGCAGACGATCCGCGTCCCCATGGAGCATTGCCGGTTTCTCAGGAGTGTGCAGGACAAAATCCACATCTGGATACCCGGGGCGCAACCCATGTTCCAGCCAGAGTGTGAGTGCAGCTGCAAGGTCAAAATCTTCGGGGAAATCCTGCTGCAGGGCCTCCCGTAGATTGGTGGCATCACGGATGGCAGTGAGCAGCGATTCCAGCCGTTTCACATCGGTCAGTGCCCAGTGGATCAGTTCTTGTTCCTGCTGTGTCGGTTTTTCCAGCTCCAGGCCAAGGTTTTTCAGGGATGCAGAGATACCTGCCAGAGGGGTGCGCATCTCATGTTCCAGATTATCGGCCATCTTTTCCCTGTATTCGTTCTGCTCTTTAAGCTGGCCGAGCATGGAGGCCAGTGTTCTGGAGAGATCGCCTATTTCATCCCTTGTTCTCACCGCTTGCATAACAGTTATCTGCCCGTCTTTACTGATACTTCCTGCTGCCTGATTGCGAAGACGGCGAATGCGGCTGGAAATACGCGAGGCAAAGAGAAGCAGTCCCAGTCCGACAATCACAAAGGCCATAACCGTGAGACCGATGGATTCCTCAATCATCCTGTTTTTCAGGGCAAGAATGGAATTTGTGCTCTGCTCTACCACCACTGCCCCCATAACCTTACCTTCGTTGACAAGGGGCGTGATAGCGGCCATGATTTCAATTTCAGCATCGGGAAGATGGTAGTGGGTGATGGAGGACTTTCCCTGCAGCCCTTCTTCTATTCCCTGCAGTTCAAGCTTCTTGGGTTGACTTGTTGTCGGGCTGAAGGTGGTGGTGAAAGGTTCTGTGAATATTCGGTATACGGGAGCCAGTTTTGTATTCAGCCATTTGAGAAGGGGAGCAAGTCTGTCTTCAGTCGATTCCGCGGCGATCTCCCCGGTACTCAGGCTGCCGAAGCGGGCACGGACGATCCTGTTTTCATCTATAACCCGAATGCGGGAATGGGGTCGGCCAAGACTTTCCAGCAGTGATTCAATATTCTTTGAAGGGGAAAGGAGCCAGCCCAGTTCCCCGATTTTTCCGGGATTGGCTGTGCCGATAAGGGTATTCACGGTTCGTTTTCTGCTCTCATCCACATCCGCCACGGCAAAGGCCAGGCGTTTGCCAACCATGCTCAGGGGAATACGCATTTCAATAAGGTACCCATCTGTTGTTTCAGCCCAGACACCTTGGATGCGTGGCTCGTTGGCCTGGGGGATCTGGTTTTCGGTGTCTGGATCCATAAGGAACCCATTGACCCAGCCCGGTTTCTCCGCTGCAAGGAGGTATCTGGAAAAGTTTCCCTCCCGGTCCTCGATTCCGATCTGCAAATGATCTGCCTTGCCGGGATAGAGAGAGTTGGGGTTACGATATATCACTTTATCATCAACAACCAGAAACAGGGCGTAGAGGTATTTGCCGCGCTGCCCAAGCAGGTGCTTGAAGGTGAGTGATTTCCTGGAATAGGGAACAGATGAGGAGAGCACATGTTCGGCCCCAAACTCTTCACTCTGCAAAAGCTCCGGCTGCCAGTCGTCCGTCTTCCCGTTTAAGCGGATGGAGTTGGAGAGATGAAAGAGATAGAGGTCCCGGTTTTGATTCAGTGAATGAACAAGTTCGCGGTCAAAGATATCCGGCCGGTTGCTGAGTGTGGTGGCCACGGCGCGGGCCGTGAACATCAGGGCATCTTCCCGACTGGTCATAAGGTTGGATTGGAGTATGGCGCTGAAGCGAAAGCCGATCAGGGGAATAAGGAGCAGCAGCAGGGAGAGAAGGGTAAGTTTGAGCCGAAGGGAAATACGCATGGGGTCTTAGGCTTCAATCCATCGATAGCCCATACCGTACTCCGCACGAATGGCATTAAAAGAGGGATCGCTTTCCCGGAATTTCTCTCTGATGCGGCGCACATGGGCGGCAATGGCATTGTTGGTGACAATCACATTGGCCGCGTTCATCAGCTGGTCATGGGATTTCACATGTCCGGGGCGGCGGGCCAGGTCGCTGATAATCCAGAACTCGGTGAGGGTCAGGCTGATCAGGACATCCTTCCAGCTCACCTGCTTGCGCTCTTCCTCTATACGCAGAAATCCATGCCTGATAATCGTCTCTCCATTCCCCTCTGTTGCTCCCCGGATGGTAGCAAGCATCTTGAAGAGGGAAGAGATGCGCACCGGCAAAAAATCAAGGGTTGTGGTGTCTTTGGTAAGGTAGTCCCAGGCACCCAGGCGAAGCCCGGATACGCGATCAAGATCAGAGTTACGGGCAGTGAGAAAGATAATGGGTAGACTGGGAGAGAGACTGCGCAATTCACGGCAAAGCTCAAAGCCGCCCTCCATCTCATCCTGCAGCATTATATCAAGAATAGCAAGATCGGGCAGGGCGTGGGCAAAGGCAGCACTGGCCTCGGGTCGGGAACTGTATGTTGTGACCTGATATCCATCGCGCAGCAGGGCCTGAGCATAATTGCTGCGCAGGGTTTCGTCATCTTCAACAAGGGCAATGGTGTAGGGCATGGCTGCTCACCGTAACAACAAATGGTTAATAGTTTTTGTGCCTCTATGTGAAACTCGGCTATTTACTCTCCATGGAAGGGCGGGCCACTACTCAATCCGAGGGTGTCTGCAGCCCGGACGGCTGCGGTCAAGCCCCCAGGGATGGGTTTATGGCGTCCCTCGGATTGAGTAGTGGCCCGTCCTGGTACCGACAGTATCAATCAATATATCGCTGAGCTTCGTATAGAGGTACTAGAGTTTTTATCTCGTCTTAAAAATAGCATAGAAAAGATGCTTTGGCTATGGCTGCTCACAGATTGTCATAATGTGTCATTTTTCTTTGCTGCAGTGTCATTATTGCCCCCATCCTTCGTCATTCTTTACTGCTTTACTGAGAAACAGGAAAGAAAGGAAACAATGATGATCAATCTGAAGGAGGGAAGATGGCAGAGGGAAAGAATAAGAAGGGGAGTGGAGTTCGGGATCCGGGAAATATTTTATTTATCCTGTATGTGGGGCTGTTGATGGTGATGCTTGTGCTGACTGTGCTCCAGGATGGCAATGCTGCTCAGGAGTCGCAGGAAAGATCGGAGCTCCTGCTCAGTGAAGTTCGACAGGGTGAATTATTATTTACAGGGAGTGAGAGGGAAAGATATATCCCGGCCTCGCATCTGTCTCAGGATGTGGAGCTGTTTGTGAGCGGCATGGTGGTGCGGGCAAAGGTTCGGCAGCGTTTTCAAAACGATACAGCTGCGTGGCAGGAGGCAATCTATGTCTTTCCACTTCCTGATGGGGCAGCTGTTGACCAGCTCCGTCTACGCATTGGTGAACGACTGATTGTGGGGGAGATAAAGGAGAAGAAAGAGGCGAAGAAGATATATGAGCGGGCCAGAAAAGAGGGGAAGAAGGCATCGCTTCTGTCCCAGGAACGGCCCAATATCTTTACCATAGCCGTGGCCAATATTGCACCGGGGGAAGAGATTGAGGTGGAGATAGAGTATCAGGATGTAGTGCAGCTGGATAATAATGTGTTCTCCCTTCGTTTTCCCATGGTGGTGGGGCCTCGCTATATCCCGGGTACACCGCTCACCGATACTCTTGAGAAAGGAGCGGTGACCCATTTTTCAGGGACAGGATGGGCACTGGATACGGACCTGGTAAAGGATGCATCGCGTATTACTCCGCCTGTTTTTTGGGCTGCGTCTGGAAAAAAGAACCCGGTACAGCTGAGGGTGGAGCTTGCTCCAGGTTTTCCTCTGGCCCGGCTGGAAAGTCTCTACCATGGAGTTGTGGTAAAAGATGGTGTTAAGGGAACAAAGGAGCTGTCCTTTAGTGGTGAGGTGATGGCTGACCGTGATTTTGTCCTGGAGTGGCGGGCGGAAAAGCTGCAGACGCCCCACGCGGCTCTTTTTGCTGAGAATCGTGATGATAAAAACTATCTACTCCTGATGCTCAGCCCTCCGCAACTTGATGTGAATGATGCAGTAGTGGCACGCGAGCTGATCTTTGTCTTGGATACCTCTGGTTCCATGGCCGGACCGTCCATTGTCCAGGCCCAAAAAGCGTTGACCCTTGCTATCGCTCGGTTGACAGATCGTGATCGTTTTAATGTCATTGAATTTAATTCCAATGCCAGCCAACTGTTTCGGGCTGCAGTTGCAGCAGATTCTGGACATCGCCTGCAGGCAACGAGATTTGTTTCGTCGCTTACGGCAAATGGCGGCACAGAAATAGCCTCCGCTCTTAATCTGGCCCTTGATGGCAGGGCAGATCATGCCAGGATTCGGCAGATTGTCTTTTTAACGGATGGCTGTGTGGGCAATGAAGAGCAGTTGTTGAAGCAGATAGGTACTGGTTTGGGCAGCTCCCGGCTTTTTACGGTGGGTATCGGTTCTGCCCCCAATGGTTATTTTATGACGCGTGCTGCAACCATGGGGCGTGGCAGCTTTACCTATATCGGCAAGGCTGCTGAGGTGCAGGAAAAGATGAGCAGTCTTTTTGCCAAACTGGAGCATCCGGCAGTGACGGATATCCACTTGACGAGTAGTGACGGCAAGGTGAGCCGACTGTATGCGGAGCCCGTTGCTGATCTCTATCAGGGGGAGCCACTGCTGGTCTCCTTGCTGCTGCCGGAAGATCATACCATGTTGGCGGTTCGTGGCATGAGGGGCGGCCGGGTCTGGGAGGAGAAGCTGGATATTGGTTCTCTTGCTAACAGGCCGGGAATTGCCACGCTCTGGGCAAGAAAACAGATTCGTCTATTGATGGACTCTCTAGCCCTGGGCGGGGATAAAGAAACGATCAGACAACAGGTGCTTGATGTTGCCATTCCCCATCATCTTGTCAGTCGCTATTCCAGTCTTGTGGCTGTGGAACAAAAGGTGTCCCGCCAGCAGGAGAACCCTTTACAGCGTTCGGTCATGAAAACCAATTTGCCGCAGGGCTGGCAGGCGAACAAAATATTTGCCGGAAGAGCGCGAACGGCAACTCCTGCCATGCTGCATATACTGATGGGATTGGTACTGCTCTTTCTCTCCTTTTTTCTTCTCTTAAGAGTCCGGAGGCTGGAACAGTGAGAAAACAACTGTTGTGCATAACTGCCTTTCTTCTCCTGGCAGCGGGTAGTTTCCTCCTGGCCGATGGTTGCTGGATCAGAACAAAGGCAGTTTTTGCACAGCTTCTTTTACAGCATGCCTGGGAAGAGACATTGGAAACGGGGGAGTGGACAAAAGCATGGCCATGGGCTGATACCTGGCCCGTTGCCCGTCTGCAGATGGATCGTTTGGGTGTGGACCTGATTGTCCTTGAAGGGGATCATGGCGAGGTGTTGGCCTTTGGCCCGGGCCACCTGCCGGAGAGCAGTCTGCCCGGCAGCGGTGGGCACTGTATTCTGGCTGGACACAGGGATAGCAGTTTTCGTTTCCTGCAGGATCTGCAGCCAGGTGACCTCCTCTCCCTACAGGGGGCAGATGGTAGAGTACACTGCTTTGAGATGCAGAGTAGTCAAGTGTCTACTGCAGAGACTTTGTATCTGCAGCAGCAGGATTCTGCTGCTTTGACCCTTATTACCTGTTATCCATTTTCTGCCTTGCAGCCTGGAACAGATCTCAGGTATCTGGTATCTGCGGAGAAACTTGTACTACCAGAAACGACAGGGTTAGTACCCCATAAAGTGAACTTGTAATTGCAAGCTGTGCAAGGATAGAGTAATAATGGAACCCTACCTTACACTCTATTTAGGAGGCACTATGCCATCTGCAAAATATTATATATACTGTTCCCTGTTCTGCGCTCTGTCCATGCTGCAGTCAGGCTGTTCCATTTCCTATTCGCTGGAAAAATCATCTGATTCTGTCTCCACAAGTCTGGATTCCATTACCTCCATCTCCACATCTTCTTCCGGAGGGGAGGAGAATCAGGTGAAGGAGACGGGAACCCTCTATGAAGAGGATGTTGCCGCTGTTACAGTGTTATATGTGAGCAAGGCGGATAACAGTGATGAGTTTCAGCGACAGATTACCCGCATTGCCGGCAGACACGGCATAAGCGACTGGGAGCAGGAAAAAAGCTCTTTTCTGGGGATGGGCAAAGGCCTGAAACGGGCTGGGGTGCTGGAAGGTTCCATTGGAAACTTCCCTTACTTTAGTTCCTTAGCCAGCAGCTCCAATTATTCATTGGTTTTGGATGGCTATAAAATGTAAATCCATTCGCATACTCTGCCTCTGCACTCTCCTGCTGTGCGCTTATGCTGCAGGGGCAAAGGCCGAAAACAGTCTCGATTTTCTTTATATAAATGCCAATGCCGGTGAAGCTGCCGGTGGGCATACGGCCTTTCGTCTGGGTGAGTCCGTCTTTCACTATCAGTTCTTTCCCGATGCCACCTTTCTTCTGGTGCGTGAACCCTGGGAGAGTTTTCGCTTTCTCTACAACGAACTGCATAATAGAACTATTTCCCTTGCTTCACTCCCCCTTGATCCCATCGTTTACCAGAATATCCGCAATAATCTCACCGAAATCCTGATGGTCCAGCAGCAGTTTTTTACGACCCTTGAAACAGCAGAAAAAGAGCAGCAGTTGCTCCGGGAATTAGAGACGGGACAGGTGGAAATGGTGATTCCGGCACTAGGGTTCTTCAGAGAGAAGAATGGTCTCGCTTCCCTGAATGAATTGAAGAGAGAAGTGGAAAAAGAGTATGGCGAAGGGTTTATACGAGAGGCCATAGATGATACCGCAAATAGGCTGCAAGCCATTGTCTCATCTGTAGAGTATGAGGGAACCCTGAATGACACCCTGGGCGAACTCCTGGCATTTGGGGAATTTGTGAAAATTGTGGATATCGGCTGGGAGCTGAATCCGGACGCCATTATCCTTCCCTTGGAGAATGAGAAGATGTTGAGTGGCCAGGAGATTCTGCGACTGCAGGAGTTTGAGGCCCGTCTCAGCCATTCAATAGTGGAATTACTGCAGTCCTCGCGTCCTGATAAGGGAACGGCTCTGCTGCTGCAGGCTGCCAGGTATCTTGCCGTTCATTACTCCCTTGCAACAGGCTCCCTGGTAAGCCTCGATCCTTTTCCGGAAGATGTGTACGGAGTGAAGCTCAGTGACGAGGAGATGGCAGGAGATAATATACGAAAACTGCAGAAGGGGATGGCGGCCCAGGCCGAAAAACGGAGACAACTGTTTTTTCAGGAAAGCCGTCATCTGGAAATTGCCTATTCCCTGCTGGAAAGCAGCCGGGGTCGAAGCTGGGAGCTTTCCAGGGTCAGTGATACACACCGCGGGGTGCGGATTTTAACGAAAGTGACACTTCCCTCCCGCAGTGGCATGGTCCTCTTTTCATTTGCTGCAGGGAGCAGAGGGATGGAGAAAAAAAGTAGTGATCTACAGAATAATATTGAGAAACTGCAGGAGGTGAAAGAGGCTCAGTATGGTTACAGTCTGGTTTCACGCAACTGCGCCACTGAGCTGATTTGTGCCCTTAACTCCACTTTTTATGACAGCAAAAGTGGACGGGCTGCCCTTGGTGGCTGGCTGGAAGCTGACAGCGGACTGGTGTTTATCCCATTTCTTTTTTACAAAGAGAGCTT
>JAOZKX010000428.1 GCA_029935135.1 Desulfocapsa sp. | reverse complement strand
GCCATTATCTGGCTCTATATCCATAACGGATACAGCTTCTTTATTCCGGATATGATGTGGCAGAATTATTCAGGAACCGCTCAGATATTCCTTTTTCTTGCGTTTTTCCTGGCTTTTGCCATCAAGGTTCCCATGTTTCCATTCCACACCTGGCTTCCAGCCGCTCATGTGGAGGCTCCGACGGCAGGTTCTGTAATACTTGCATCCGTGCTCTTGAAAATGGGAACTTATGGTTTTCTTCGTTTTGCAATCCCCATAACTCCTGAAGCGACTATGATACTCGCTCCTGCCATACTCTGGCTCTCAATTGCCGGTATTATTTATGGTGGCTTCACCGCCCTTGCTCAAAGCGATATGAAAAAGCTGATTGCCTATTCATCCGTTGGCCATATGGGCTTTGTCACCCTGGGTATTTTCGTCCTGAACACCAAAGGTGTTGAAGGGGCAATTTTACAGATGATCAATCACGGTATCACCACTGGAGCACTCTTCCTCTGTATTGGTATGATTTATGAACGCACCCATTCAAGGGAGCTTCGGGATGCAACAGGTGTTGGTAAACATATGCCGATCTATGTAACCTTTCTTACCTTTTTCTCGCTGTCATCTTTCGGATTCCCCGCAACAAACAGCTTTGTCGGTGAATTCCTGATCCTTGCCGGTACATTTGAACACTCCATTCCACTCGCCATGGCAGCTATTCCAGGTGCTGTTCTTGCTGCTGCCTACATGCTTCGTATGCTGCAGAAGATCGTCTGGGGTGGAACCGATAATCCTGATCAATCATGGATCAGTGATCTCAATCTTCGTGAGATTGCCGTCCTTACTCCTTTCCTGTTTTTTGTCTTCTGGATCGGACTTGGCGCACAACCCTTTATTGACCTTATTCATGTCAGCGTTGCTAATCTGCTTGATAATTACCATGCCTTCCAAGGGCAGGCAGTTGCCGCAGCTGATTTAATTATTCATTAATAGAGTTCAACCTCAACGATATTGTGAAAACTAACATTTTAACGATCTGTAGAAGGTAAACAAATGCAATTTCTCCCTGAGTTAACACTGCTTGGTGCTGGGCTTGTCATCTTTATTGTAAGTCTTGGCAAATCAAATGCTGACACCATCAGAAACATTGCCATTGGACTTGGTGCTGCCGTTTTTGCAGCCACACTTGTCAGTTACGGTCAAACCGGCAAACTCTTTTTTGATGCCTATCAGGTTGATCTTTATTCGCAAGTCTTTAAGGCACTTATAGCTGGAGCGATGCTGATTGTTCTCCTCCTGGGTTCTAAACTTAAAGGTATTGAGAGCAAGGTCCATCCCGAATATTATCTCTTTATGTTTATGAGTGTCCTTGGTCTGATGATGCTTGTTTCCAGTGTGGAACTGCTCTCCATTTTTGTTGCTCTTGAACTTTCATCCTTTGCCGTCTACATCATGGTTCCCATGCGCGATGATCGTGCAAATAATGGGATGCAGATGGAAGCAGGAATCAAGTACTTACTTTTTGGTGTCACTGCCACTGGTTTTATGCTCTTTGGCATGAGTTATATGTACGGCCTGACAGGATCCACCCAACTTTCTGTTGTCATCGAAAAAATCTCCATGATGTACAGCCAGCCTGCAGCGGTTATTGCCATGGCTATGGTACTTGCCGGATTTTTCTATAAACTTGCCATCTTTCCCTTTCACTTCTGGGTACCAGATGTGTATGAAGGTGCCTCAAATGAAACCACTGCATTTATCGCTTCGGTACCAAAACTTGCTGCTGTTGCTCTTCTCATTCGTCTGGTCAGCCTGATCAATGGTGATGGTCAGGTGATTGTCAATATTCTGATGGTTTGCGCTATTGCGTCTATGTTTTACGGTAATCTTTCTGCTTTAGTTCAAACTGACATTAAACGTATGCTTGGCTTTTCCGGTATAGCACATGCTGGTTTTGTTCTTCTTGGTATCCTCACCTTTCAGATATCAGGATATGCCAATGCCATGTATTACATTATTGGTTATGTAGTGATGAACCTTGCCTGTTTTCTTGTTATCTGCAGTATCTCACAGAAAGGTGAGAATGTGATGATTGAAGACCTGACAGGACTCCATAAACGCTCTCCAATTATGGCCTTTACACTCGCCGTTGGTCTCTTTGCACTTGCTGGCATTCCACCATTTGTAGGTTTTATGGCTAAATTTATGGTACTGGCTGGTGCCTTAAAAGCTGGCTACCTGCTTATTGTAATCCTAGCTGCCATCAACACCGCTATTGCCATTTACTACTACCTGTCCGTGATTCGCGTCACCTATTGCAGTGATCCTGAGGAGCGTTCAAATTTCAGTCCCACTTTACTTACCAATGCAACATCTATTTTTCTTCTCTTGATAATTGTAATAATGGGCGTCACCCCTCAATGTTTTGTCGATTTTGCAACAACGGCTGTGCAGACCATTATGTAAGTTTCATTCAGCCTGAGAATTTCAAAGCCC
>JAOZKX010000427.1 GCA_029935135.1 Desulfocapsa sp. | reverse complement strand
AGTCCACGGATCATTGGTAACATAGATACTCCTGGACTTGCCCAGGGGCTAGTCGTCTCAGGGAATTATGCCTATATCGCAGATGGAGAGTCTGGTCTTCAGGTTATCGATGTCACAAATCCGTATGCACCACTATTGATCTATGGGGTCGACACGCCTGGCGAGGCTCTGGGTGTTGCTGTGGCTGGTGAGTATGCCTATGTGGCAGATGGCTATGATGGAGTTCAGCGTATTAATCTTATAGACAGACTGCCGGACGGCAGCATTGATATGCCTGGCCATACCCAGAGTCTTGTCCTGACTGATACTGCCATTCTGGTGGCAAATCACACTGATGGTATTCGGATGTACGATCTGAACAGCGGTGCCGAAATCGGGTATGGGGATACTCCAGGGTATGCACTAAAGCTTACAGTGGTTGATGGATTGATCTTTGTCGCTGACTTTATGGGTGGTCTGCAGATCATGGATGAAGGGGGGATGATCCTCGGCTCGCTGGATGTTCCGGGGTGGGCCATGGATGTAGTTGTGGTTGGTTCCCTTGCCTATGTAAGCTATTTCGAGGTGTTTGATTCCGGCATCCAGGTGATCGATATCAGCGATCCTTATGCTCCGCTAACCATCGGTAGAATAGCTGTTCCGGGTGTTGCTCTTGGCCTTACCGAAGTGAATGGCGGTCTGTATGTGGCTGATAGTCACGGACTGCTCGCTCTGGCTCCGTTTAATGACTATTTCAGGGAACTCACTGTTTCGTTCAACTCAAGCACGAGCCTCACAGTTTCAAGCTTTCAACAGAATGTCAGCGGTAACTATAACATGGGACTTGTTTCCACTTCTGGAGAAGAGCAGGAACTGACAGGTGCCTTTACCTTTACCGACAATGGTGATCTGTTTAATGCCAAGGCAATCATTGTGGCCGGCGGCGGGCCCCAGGCCAGTGGCGACATCTGGCAGCAGACAATGGATTATGCCAATCAGGCCTATGAGACTCTTCGGTATCAGGGGTATACCGATCTCCAGATTCATTATCTCACCGATCAGCTGGATGCTCCAGGCAGGGATGGCCCTGCTGACAGAGTTGCCCTGCAAAATGGGATGGACTGGGCCCGGACCGGTGTTACATCCAGCCTGATCGTCTACCTTGTGGATCATGGTGAGGAAGAGCGTTTCCAGATTCGGGGAGGAGCGCAGGCAGAATATGTCCATGCCCAGGAGTTGGATGCCTGGCTTGATGATCTCCAGAGTGCTGGTAATACCAAGGTCCTCTTTGTCTATGATGCCTGTAAGTCTGGAAGTTTCACCGGCAGGATGGGAGCATCCGCAGGGAAGAGCAGGGTAAATATTACTTCAGCCTCAGCCGATCAGAGTGCCTATTTTCTCTCGGAAAAAGGTTCTTTTTCCAGCCATTTCTGGTCAGTTATCTCAGGCAGGGCCGGAGAGCGGGTCGATATCACCAGTGCCTGGAACCGTGCCTCAACAGCCATGGGCCTCTACCAGACGGCTCAGATTGAAGCCAACGGCAATGGCCTGATCAATGAACCCGAGGACATTGAGAGCCTGGGAAGGATCGATTTTCCTTTTGGCCGGCAATGGCAGGATGATACACAACGAAGGCCAGAAATCACCTCTGTTACAGAAGATCAGATTCTGGCTGAGGGGACGAATGCACTGCTTATGGCCAATGATCCAATTGATTTTGATAATGACATCATTGTCCGGGTCTGGGCTGAGATACTGCCCCCGGATATGGAACCGCCAAACGGGGATTTGACAGTCACCTCAGGGATAGATGTTGATCTTGTCGAATTGCACACCCCTGGTATCTATGAGGCCGATTATCCAGGATTTACGGCCCGTGGTGTCTATGTGATAAGCTACTATGCCATGGATGCGGATGGCTTTATTTCCCGGCCGAAAACTTCCCTGGTTACGCAGACCATCGGTACAGCCACGCCTGCTCCGGATGCCTATGAAGGGGATGACAGCGCTGCTGAAGCCCGGGTTATAGTTGTCAATGCCCCCACAGGCCAGAACCACACCTTTCATGCACAGGGGGACGAGGATTGGGTGAAGTTTTATGGACTGGCGGGTGAGACCTATGAAATCAAGGTGGGCAATCCGAGTCCGATAAACGATCCGCTTATCGAACTGTTCGGGCCGGGTAGTTCTTCCTTCCTCCAGACCTCCCGCAACAATTTTGGTCCCGGCTGGCAAGAGGTGCTGAACTGGACCTGCAGCGATAATGGACTGTACTTTATCCGAATTACCAATGCCTCGGGGGTCTATGGAAATAATGTGTATTATAATCTCAAAGTATATACGCCTACGGCCCTTGAGTTTCCAGGCTATGTCACCGGCAGGATTGTTTCAGGCGGTGTGGGTGTCGGCAATGCTGTGATTATTGCTGGTAATGGCACTGCAATCACGCTGGCTGATGGTTCCTTTATTCTTTGTCTGAGCCCGGGATACTACCCTGTTTCGGT
>JAOZKX010000426.1 GCA_029935135.1 Desulfocapsa sp. | reverse complement strand
AACCCATGGCGAGTCGCTGCCGAAAAGAAGATACTCCGGCGGGTGACTGGTCAGCATCCGTATTGCCTGCTCTTTTGAAAGATACTGGAGTGCAAAGGAGATTTCCATATAAATCTCCCTGCCGATGAGCAGCTCTTCCACCTCATCCCAGGTATCCCAGCCGCCAAAATGGGTGGCAACGAGACGCAGTTCCGGAAAGCGTTTGTGCAGCATGAGGATCTGGGCAGGCTCTGCACAGCGGGTTCGGGGAAAACCGATATCATATCCGCAGTGCACCACCAGTAAAAGCTCTGCCTCAGAGAGGGCTTGGTAAAGCGGGTTCAATCGTTCTTCGCATAAGAAATAATTCTGGTAGTAGGGATGCATTTTGATCCCCTTAAATCCTTTTGCCAGAATGGTGAAGACTCTTTCAGAACAGTGACGGTCGTCCGGATGGATTGAGGGCAGCGGGATCAGGCGCTCTGAGCGGATCTCGAGGGACCACTCCAGGATGGCAGCAAACTGTTCCGGTTTTGTGGCAATGGAGCAGATGACACTGCATTCAATTCCTGCACTGTCCATAGAGGCCAGCAGGGATTCGGTGGTCCCCGTTGTGTGGGCCTTGATGTCCCCTGCTTTTTCGAGAGAAGGAATGGCCTTTTCTGCCACTGCATCCGGAAAAGCATGGGTGTGAAAGTCTATGATCATCGGCTATTCTATGTAAAGAAAGAGATTTATTTTTCCAGCATCATTATACTTTGGACCATTATTTTTGTAATTAACTCTTTGCAGATATTATTTTGATGCATGCTTCAGCACCCAAAAAAAAGAGGAACACCTGGCGTTCTTTCAGCAACTCTCCTGCTTTTGATATCGGACAGTTTCTACTGCTTCTTGTTCTGATATGCTGGTTTTTCAACCACTCTGTGCAGGATATGGGGTATCACTGGCAGTGGTATCAGATACCGCGTTATCTCTATGTCTGGGATGATACCGGGTTTGCTGCAGGGCCTCTTCTGTATGGGCTTGGGGTGACCGTAAAGATATCCGCGATCAGTCTGGTTTTTGCATTTGCTATCGGCCTGCTTACAGCACTTTTGCGGCTTGCAAATTCGGTGCCTGGAAAAGTTGCAGCACGACTGTACCTTGAAGTCAGCCGGAATACCCCCCTTCTTATCCAGCTGTTCTTCCTTTATTTTGTCATGGGCCCCATTCTTGGGCTCGACAGATTTTGGGCTGCAGTTCTGGCCCTCAGTCTTTTTGAGGGCGCTTACGCCTCTGAAATTTTCCGATCAGGAATTCTGTCCGTGGAAAAGGGGCAGTGGGAAGCCTGCCACAGCCTTGGCTTCAGCTATAAACACGCCTATCAGTTTATTGTTCTCCCTCAGGCAGTTCGCCGTATTTTACCGCCGCTGGCGAATCAGGCCATTTCTCTGATTAAGGATTCGGCACTTGTCAGCACCATCGCCGTCTATGATCTCACCATGGAGGCCCAGGCCTTAATTTCCGAGACCTTTCTCACCTTTGAACTCTGGTTTACTGTGGCCCTCATGTATCTTGTTGTCACAGTGTTCCTGTCATTTCTGGTGTCTTATCTGGAGAAACGAATGGCATCGCCATACAGGTCTGATTTGTCTTTTTGATCACAATGCAATAAGATGTTCTGTAATTGATATCCTTTATTATTCTCAAATCCATCTCAGGAGAAACAATGACACCATCGTACAAAAGAGTTTTGTTACCTTTTGCTCTTATTACAGTACTGATTATGACAGCCCTTCCCGCCATGGCCGGGAAACTGCAGAACCAGCTGATAGCTGAGTCGACGATTGACCAGGTCATGCGTCGCGGGGTCCTGCGGGTGGGGATGGATACCTTTCTTCCCTGGGCCATGAAGGATAAGAAGGGTGAACTGGTGGGGTTCGAGATTGATGTGGCCAGAAGACTGGCAGTCGATATGGGGGTAAAGGTGGAGTTTGTCCCCACCAAGTGGGCTGGAATTATTCCGGCCCTGCTCACCGGAAAGTTTGATGTGGTCATCGGCGGTATGGGAATCCAGACCAAACGGGCCCTCAAGGTCAATTTTTCCATCCCCTACGATTATTCCGGTATGGCCATTGTTGCCCACAAAAAGAAAGCTGCAGGTTTTGCAACTCTTGACGATTTTAATAAGGCTGACATAGAGATTGCCTGTAAACTGGGAACCACTGCAGTGACCGCTGTAAAAAAATATATCCCCAATGCTAAGTTACGCCTCTTTGATGATGAAGCCCAGGCCTATCAGGAACTGCGTAACGGAAATGTTCATGCCGTGGTTGGATCTGCCCCACGACCAGCGTACGAGGCCATTAAATATCCTGAGAGCATGTTTCTGCCGCTGGATTCTAATTTTACCAGGGAACCCATTAGTTTTGCGGTCCGCAAGGGTGATTTTGATACCCTGACCTTTTTTAATAACTGGATCACCATTGTCAGCCATGAAGGCTGGCTGGAGGAACGTCATAATTACT
>JAOZKX010000073.1 GCA_029935135.1 Desulfocapsa sp. | reverse complement strand
TGTTACGATAGCGCTCCGGAGTGATAAACTCAGGGTTCTCGTTAATGTGATCGAGCAGCTGCTGTTGATAGTTTGACATACGAAAAAAATAGTTCTGTTCCGTAATGGCTTCCGGTTTTGTCTGATGATCCGGGCACTTTCCTCAACAAGCTCTTTTTCGGTGAGAAAGCGCTCACAGCCTTTACAGTACAGGCCGGAATACTCATCAAAGTAGATGTCTCCCTTGTCATACACCTGCTGGAGAAGCCTCTGCACGGTAGCGATATGGTTTGCATCAGTAGTGCGAATGAAATTATCCGGAGCAATGTCTAAGAGCGGCCAGCTATCACGAAACATTCCACTGATCCTGTCCACATATTCCTTGGGCGTCACCCCATCACGCTCTGCGGCCTCGGCAATTTTATCCCCATGTTCATCAGTTCCTGTCTGAAAACGGACATCTTCCCCCTGCAACCTGCGAAAGCGGGCATAGGTATCCGCAATAATGGTTGTATAGGCGTGGCCAAGATGCGGCTGCGCATTCACATAATATATGGGTGTGGTTATATAGGTCGTCATAATCTATCTACCTGAAAAACTATTCTTTATTTTCACTCTCGTCCTGACTGCGTTTCTTTGGCGAAGGATCCTGTTTTACAACAGTACATGCCTTCCACTCTTTTTCTGTCAACAGATGCTGCTCCCCCTCCTGATCAATCACCAACAGGGTGGACTGCAAAGGGTTTTGCCGTTTCACCCTGTATATAATCTCGCCAACCTGCAGCCTCTTGCCTGGCTTGGGCATTCCTTTTCGCTCCCGCTTATAGGTCTCAAATTCATAGGTGAGACAACAGAGGAGTCGATTGCAAACGCCGGAAATTTTTGCTGGATTTAAGGGGAGATCCTGTTCCTTTGCCATTTTGATGGAAACAGAGTCGAATTTTTTCATATATCCGGAACAACAGAGTTCACGACCGCATGTTCCGATACCGCCGAGCATCTTTGTTTCATGGCGAACCCCGACCTGACGCATCTCCACCCGGGTTCTGAACTCCTGTACCAGATCCTTAACCAGGGCTCGGAAATCCACCCGTTTATCGGCAGTAAAATAAAAAATCATCTTACTACCGTTAAAAAATCGTTCCACCCGCACAAGCCGCATCTGCAGGGAATGTTTGGCAATCAGCTCTTTACAAAAAACAGATGCTGAATCTTCTTCCAAAGGAATGTTGACATAGCGATTACACTCCTCATGGGCTGCACGCCGGGCCAGTTCATAACTTGCCTTACGCACAGTCTCTGCATCACGACACGCGGGAGCCGGGCCCCTGATGCAGCCGGGCTCCAGACCAAACTCACCGCGAACCATTACCACCTCTCCTCTTTTCAGGTCATCAATGGATGACTGGGCGGTAAACTCCTGCCCCTGCTCGCGAAAACGAAAGCGATAAAAAAAAGAAGTATATTTTTCGGCTTGTTTATTATTTTCTTCCTGCACTTCTTCCATAGTTTTTAATGCCTTACTCTATAAAACCTGTAATAAAAAACAAGAAAATATGAGAGCAATATAATGTCAAATAGTTACAAACAGCAACAAGGCACTTATGCTGGCCTCATTTACTGTTCACCAGTGTTCGGTAGTATTTTTACCCGTTCCCCTGTTCTTGTAGTTTAAAAAGAAGTATTTCACACACCAGGGTTCGGTTACAATTTCTCTTGAGTTCTTTTTCTGCCTGATCAATTGCCTGTAATTTAACAAAATAATCATCAGAATTCCAGTCTTTCCGATATTCTCCCTCCCGACCATCCACTTCAGAAGAGTAACATCGAACCAGCCCATCTCGTAAAAACAGGCGCAGCAAACCCAAAAGAACTGGTAAATACTCCTTCAGTGCTGCCATCTGTTCCGCTGTACGCAGGACAAAACCAACATACTGATCGGCGGTCTTTGCTCTATCACTTAGCAGATCCACCACCTGCTGGGAAAGATGTAATATCTCCCGGCGATGCAGAAGCAGAGCCTTTCCCGGGCTGCCTTCAGAAAACCTGGCAAGTGTTACAGCGACATCTCTGGTAATGTCACTATTTTCACGAAGAATTACATCCACAGTCTCCGTAGCGGTAAGTGGATAAAAGGGAATCGTTTGGCATCTGGAGATAATGGTTTGCAGCATAGCAGTGGAAGAATCGGCCGTCAGGATAAGAAGATTGTCAGCTGGTGGCTCCTCCAGTGTTTTGAGCAGACTGTTTGCCGCCTCCTGACGCATGGTGTGCACATCTTCAAGCAACACAACACGCATCTTTGCCTCATAGGGAGCAAAGGAGAGTTTTTTTATCAGCTCCCGTACCTGTGCGATCTTGATAGCACCCTTCTCTGGAGCAAGCAACTCAAAATCAGGATGCATGGCTGCGGCAAATTTCTTACAGCTGGAACAGCTTCCACAGGCCACAAGCCCCTGAGCACTCCCGCAGTTCACAGCAGCAGCAAGTATCCTTGCCAGGAGCTGCTTCCCCACACCGTCGGGGCCACGAAACAGATAGGCATGGGCCAGGCGACCGGAAGACACACTTCTTGTCAGGAGATTAAGTGCCTGTTTTTGTCCAAGCAGCTGTTTCTCCCCGCTAAAAAACAGTTTATCATCCATTCGCTTATTCGTTTTTCACCATCCACCCCACAGACAACCATAGTGGGCAGGCCCACAAAAAGTATATTTTGCGGCTAACTTGTTACAATAGCCCTTGTGACGCTATCAGACATTAAAACGAAAATTCATACAGTCTCCATCAACAACCGTATACTCTTTTCCTTCAGAACGCATCAAACCTTTTTCCTTGGCTCCACTTTCACCATCACAGGCCACAAAGTCATCATAACTGATGGTTTCGGCACGAATAAAACCGCGCTCAAAATCAGAATGAATCTTTCCGGCTGCCCCAGGTGCCTTCATCCCTTTGGGAATTGTCCAGGCACGGGTCTCTTTTTCTCCCACCGTAAAATAGGTGATAAGCCCCAACAGCTCATACCCTGCAGCAATCAAGCGATTTAAGCCGGGCTCTTTCATTCCCATATCAGTAAGAAACTCCTGCTGTTCATCGGGATCAAGCTGACTGAGTTCCTGCTCGATGGAGCCGGCAATAATCACAACCCCATCACCATCTTCGGCGGCTAGTTTTTCCAGTACCCGCACAAAGTCATTTCCTTCCAGTACATCATCTTCCAGAACATTGGCCACATACAAAACCGGCTTATCTGTTAACAAACAGAGTTCATGCATCAACGCTTTTTCCGAATCACTATCAGCCACAAGCGTTCTGGCTGCTGCCCCGCCATCCAGCACATCGCGCAGTTTTTCCAGATACAGGGCCTGCGCCTTTAGGACCTTGTCTCCTGACTTTGCCAGGGACTGTGCCTTTTTCAACTTCTTTTCCACCGCATCCAGATCTGCCAGGATAAGTTCCATACTGATAACATCCCGATCACGGGCAGGGTCAATGGATCCATCCACATGGACAATATTTTCATCTTCAAAACAACGAACGACATGGACAATGGCATCCACCTGGCGAATATGGCCCAGAAACTGATTACCAAGCCCCTCACCCTGGCTGGCACCTTTGACCAGCCCTGCAATATCCACAAATTCCATCTGAGTAGAAACTTTGGACTTTGTCTTTGCCATCTCAGCCAGGACATCCAGTCGTTTATCCGGTACGGGAACAATCCCCACATTGGGTTCAATGGTACAAAATGGATAATTCTCAGCATCAATCCCTGCTGCTGTCAATGCATTAAAAATAGTGGACTTACCAACATTTGGAAGCCCAACAATACCACAACGAAACCCCATTTAATGACTCCTTTAACACAAGAAATATTTTCTCACTGTTCACCTAACCAGGGAACAATGGTATAGTAGAAACAAAACGCCTCACCCCGAGACCCAGAATAAACGGTCGGGATAGATGCCTTATTACAGCTTCCAGGGTGGAAGACACTAAATATGACAGTATACCCTGCCCCAAGAGAAAATGCCCTTATTTTTCATATCCTCCCCGGGAGACCCGCATGAGCAGCTCAATTCTCATTACAAACACTACTCTTTTCACAGAGCCAAAAGCCCCCCTTCTCCACGACCAGTGGCTTTTATGCCGTAATAACGCCATCCACTCTTTTGGCCCCATGACAAGTGTCCTCGATGAAGCAGAGGCCGTACAGATCAATGGCCAGGACAAACTGCTGATGCCGGGCTTGATCAATGCCCATAACCACTGTGCCATGACACTCTTTCGCGGACTGGCAGACGATATGGAACTGAACACATGGCTGAGTGACTATATCTTTCCGGCCGAGGCAAAACATGTCACCCCTGAAATGGTATACGAATGCTCAAAACTTGCCGCGGCAGAGATGATCCTCTCCGGTACGACCTGCGTTGCAGACGGATATTTCCATGAAGAAGAGACTGCCCAGGCCCTGTTCGATGCCGGTATGCGGGCTGTACCAGCCCAGGGAGTCATTGACTTTCCGGCGCCAGGTGTACCGGATCCTGCAAAAAACATTGCAGCAGCCGAGCAGTTTCTCCTGAAATGGCAGGGCCGGGAAGAACTGATTACCCCCGGCATCTTTGCCCACTCTCCCTACACCTGCTCTCCACAGACCCTGCAAAGCGCAAAAGAACTGGCAAAAAAGTACAATGCACCATTCTTTATCCATATCGCAGAATCAAAGCAGGAGCAGCAACTCATCATGGACCCTCAGGGTACCAGTCCCATTCGCCACCTGGCATCTCTGGACCTGCTTGACCGTGACACCATCCTTATCCACTGTGTCTGGCTGGATGACGAGGATATGGAGATCATCAAAAAGAGCGGTGCAGGAGTGGTTGTCTGCCCGCAAAGTCACTTTAAACTTGCCTCCGGAATTGCCAGAACAACAGAAATGGACAGGGCCGGGATTCCGGTGGGACTGGGAACAGACGGCAGCGCAAGCAATAACAGCCTGGATCTTTTCCGGGAAATGGATATCCTGGCCAAAAGCCAGAAGGCAAAGACCCTTGAGGCAACAGCCATGCCTGCCCACGCTGTTCTGACAGCGGCAACAGTCAACAATGCACAGATTCTTGGTCTGCCGCAACTGGGAAAAATTGCCCCGGGTTACAAGGCTGACCTGATTTTAATCGACATACAGCAGCCCCACCTCCGACCCTTCTACAACAAAGACTTACTGGTCTACAGTGCCAATGGCGCAGATGTGGACACAGTAATCATAAATGGCAGGATCGTTCTTCAAGAGAGAGAACTGCTCAGCTTTGACATGGCCAAATGCATGGAGAAGGTGCGAAATCTTGCCGCTCAAATTTAGACATTTCACCAGAGTTGCTAATCTACATTTGACTTTTACCATCCCATTCCTGTAAAATTTTTACTGAAGCAGTTGGGTAATTCCTGCAAAGCAGTACCGACAAAAAGGATCTACTCGCACGACTGGCACTTGGAGTCACAGACAAACAGTAGCTGAGCTAAAGGCTTAATTTTCTAAAATGCTCTCCAAAATAACACATAAACTCACTTCCTTAACCCCCTGGCAATTATTATTGCTTGGAATTCTTGCCTCCGAGGTGTTGACTCTGTTTTTCTCAACACTCTTCAGCTTCATCCTCTGGGGCCATGTCAGCGGGGAAGTTCTTGTCATTGGAGCCATAGATGCTTTCTGGGTCGCATTAATAATAGTATTTTTCACAATCATTGTTATGAAACGAATTCGTATTACTGAACTTACGAATGAGCAGCTGCGCGAGGAAATTGAGGAACGTAAACGCACCGAAACGGAAAACAGGAAACTCGAGAAACAGTTGCGGCAGGCCATGAAACTCGAGGCCATCGGCACCCTTGCCGGCGGCATTGCCCACGATTTCAATAATATTCTTTCAGCTATTCTTGGCTATAGTGAGATAGCAAAATCACAGCTGCCAATTGATGACGAGATACGAAAAGACCTGGATCAGGTTCTTATAGCTGGACATAGAGCTGCCGACCTGGTCAGGCAGATCCTTACCTTCAGCCGCCAGGGTGAAGAGAAGCTGCAACCACTTAAAGTTCAGACTCTTCTCAAAGAAGTACTTAAACTCCTGAGGGCTTCACTGCCCACCACAATTGCCCTTGAAAAGAGTATCGACCCAGACTGCAACATGATCTTGGCCGACCCTACCCAGATCCATCAGGTCCTGATGAATATTTGCACCAATGCCAAGCATGCTATAGGGGAAGCTCCTGGAACATTGCGAGTCTCCTTATCGGAGATTGCAATTGCTGACACAGCGGCCATTGAGGGGTGCCAGGAAACAATGACTGGCCCTTACCTTGATCTTGAGATCAGTGATACCGGCTGTGGCATGGCCCCCCTCACTCAATCAAAGATATTTGATCCATTTTTCACAACCAAGGCGATTGGTAAAGGAACTGGAATTGGCCTGGCAGTTGTCCATGGAATCATTAAGCAGCATAAGGGAGAGATTACTGTTAGCAGTAAGCTAGGTCGTGGAACTACTTTCCATGTGTACCTGCCAGTATTCAATGAACAGGAAATAGAGTCCGACCCCATAGCATCCGAAAATATCCCACAGGGAGCGGGGGAACGGATACTGTTTGTTGATGATGAAACGGCCATTGCCAATATGATGCAGAAGAAATTAACCAGCCTCGGCTATACTCCAACAGTCTCCACCAGCAGCACTGAGGCCTTAGAGATATATCGAAAAAATCCTGAAGCCTTTGATCTGGTCATTACCGATATGACCATGCCGGAAATGACAGGAGTGGAACTAAGCAGACAGTTACACCTTCTTCGACCAAAGCAACCTATACTCCTCTGTAGCGGATTCAGTGAAACAATTGACGAAGAAAAAGCAATATCTCTTGGGATTTCACAGTTTATCAACAAACCATTTGACCAACTCAGCCTGGCAAATGCAATCAGGAAGGCATTACAATCATCCTGACAGCTGAATTATACTCAAAAAGTACACAGCATTTCCCTTGCAGAACACAGCCATCACCGCCAAATATGCAGCCCACTTAAACCGGAACACCGTGGGTATCCGTTACAATGCAGAATCCAACACTGCTAACCAGTAAAGTACTAATGGATTGAGGCAGGAGGAGGATCATTACTGAGAATATAATCAACTCCAGCATCAAGGCATATCTGAACTTCTGCTGCAGTCGCGGGTAAATAGCCTATAACTTGTGCACCTCGCCTGTGAAATGCCAGGACGACCCTCTTACTCAACAGGGGAAAAAGAGATACCTTTGGGATTATTGCATATATTTTATTTTTTTGAATATCGCCCAGCGCGGGTAAGCCACAGACAGCTGCAATCCCGGCCCGGTAACACTGAGGTTCTCTTGAAAAACAAATGGCACCGGGAAAATCTGTTACAAAGTTTTCCTCCAGTTCTTTATTCCAAAAGAGAAATGTTATATTGCTCAGCAATGATTTCTTAAGGGTAAGAAGCTCGCTTAGGATTCTGATGGTCCGGGTCGCAGTAGCGGGTTTGATATCAAAAACCCAGTGTTGCTCTGCAAATCGCAGCAGAAACTCATCAAGAAATAAATATGCCCCTCCTTTTCTATGCCGAATATTCTCAAGTTCTGCCCTTGTCATGTCAGCAATATTTCCAGAACATGATGTAAGCTGATCCAGTGTAAAATCATGACTCAAGACAATATGCTTATCTTGAGTGGTGTGCAGATCTGTCTCCAACCAGGGGAATCCAGCCTTACAGGCCGCTGTAAAAGCAGGCAGGCTATTTTCATCATGCTGCTGAGAAAGCCCTCTATGACTTATCCAGATAGGTGCTGCCATTATATTGTCTGCTTATCCTGCTCTACACGACTAAAAGGAGAAGATATTCTCAAACTGCTTTTCATAGGATTTATGACCGAATTCAAATTCCAGTTTAAACATAATTCCGGGGTTCACTTCACGATCATACAGCTTGGGGAAAGAGACCTCCGGGGCCACCTCAAAGACAAGCCAGTCACGGTAAAAACGCTGCCGATAGCGGCAGCGAAACACCGTGTCAGTCATCGTATAGTTTGGGCTGGTCGCAAAATGGGCCCCCATATCATATAAAAAGGCACGATCGGCCTGCAAAACCTGAAAAAGTGAAAAAATCAGGCTGTGCGGCACGCCATTTTTTGATTCCTGCCAATTCACATCCACCGTTGTTCGAAAGAGAAATTTTTCTGATACCTGCCTCTCAAGGTCATACTGGTTTCTTGATTCAAAGCCGTCATCAGTATAGTAACGGAACCGGCTGATAAAGCGTCCCTGCCAGGA
>JAOZKX010000425.1 GCA_029935135.1 Desulfocapsa sp. | reverse complement strand
TCGGAATTTCAAGGTGAGCTTCAAGATGCAGTTGACACTCTGCCTTGAAAATTGTCTTCTTGAAATTACCTGGATCAATGCTTGTTGGTGGCTCGTCTAGAAACAGTACTTTTGGCTTATGAGACAGGGTACAAATCAGGGCCAGACGACGCTGCTATCCTCCTGAAAGTGCACCTGCAAGCTGATATTTGAATCGACCAAGATTATAACGATTCATCAAAGAAGAGAGCCATTGTATGTCGCGTACATGATACATGCTTGCATAAATTTCCAGATTTTCCCAGACGCTAAGATCTTCATATTGACCAAAATACTGCGCCACATACCCAAAGTCGGCTTTTACTTAGTGAACACTCATACAATTGATTTTTGCTTCACCCTGATCACTGTCGATTATTCCACACAACATACGAATAATCGTTGTCTTACCCGCAGGATTTGAACCAAGTAGGCCAAATATCTGCCCTGTCTCCACCTGTAGGTTTACATTATCAACCACCATGTGACCGTCAAATCACTTTGTTAAATTAATGGTCTTTATCATTACAGTATCAGCCTTGTGCATTTACTTTCCAGCAGTTGCATTATAATCGATGTCATGGATCAGTGTCTTTGCCAGTAGCGGTGCCAGCCAGGCACCATTGCTTGGATGGGGGATGGAGTCACTGCTTACAATCTCTTGAATACCGCTGTTATTCAGCAGTTGTTCCACGCTGCTTGTGAACAAGGCGTGGGTGACCAGACATTCGATATGAGCTGCTCCTGCCTTTTTCAGGAGAGCAGCGATAACCGCCAGGGTATGGCCGCTGCTGACGATATCGTCAACCAGGATAACTGTACGGTTCGCAACGGATATTTCGGGTAATTGTATCTGGACGCTCAGGTCTCCCAAACGTTGTTTGTGGGCAACGGCGTAGTCAATCCCGGTTGCTTCCGCTATTTTTTGTACCCATTGGCGGGATTCCTGGTCAGGACCCATGAGTATTGGCTGATCGTTTCGTTGTCGGAGTAAAAGAACCCAAAGCTGTTCCGCAGAGAGGTTGAAGGTTCTGGCAGGGCCAATGACTTCACTCAGGGCCTTGATGCGATGAAGGTGGGCGTCCACGGTGATAATGGTATCAAAGCAGCTGCCAAGCCAGTTGCCTATAATTCGCTGGCTGATGGCCTGTCCAGCTTGAAAGGCCTTGTCCTGTCGCATGTAGCAGAGATACGGGGCAACCAGACTCAACTGTCTTGCTCCAAGTTTACGTGCAGTGGCAGCGGCAAACCCCAGCTCCACGAGTTTTTCATTCGGATGATCCAGGCTGCAGAAAAAAATAACATGCTCTGGCAGTTCGGGAGGGAGGCAAACAAGACTTTCACCATCGGGAAAGGAATGGATTGTAACGGGGAACACTCCATATCCTGTTTCCGCAGCCAGACGATCCGCAGGGACACGGTAGGCGGGAAATGCGAGTATGAGGGGTGAGGGCATTTGTTTTCCTCTTTCATTGAATTGAAGTAAATCGTCAGCGGCTTATTAGAATTCCACATAGGTTGCAGGAAGTTCTTCTGCAGAGCCGATAGTAAAGCCTGTGTCTTTTCGGGCCAGGTTAAGAGCAAAGTTATAGTCTGATCTGAATTCGGCATGAATGGTATAGAGAGGCTCCCCCCCCCTAACCGGATCGCCAAGTTTTTTCAAAAGATCAATCCCCGCACTTTTGTCCATGGGAGCCCCGGCCAGCCTGGCAATGCGATTGATTTGCAGGTTATCTATGCCTATGATTACTCCGTCCTGCTTACAGTGTATTTCGTGAACAAGAGGTGCTGGAAGTATGGGATCCTTCCGAATCCCCTGCGCATTGATGATGGCTTGCATTTTGGTCAGGGCACGGCCGGAATCAAGAATGTCCCTGGCAATGGAATAGCCATGTCCGCCCCTGATATCCGGATCATATTCAAGGACCCTGCCGGCTAGACGAAGACTCTTCTGGCGCAGATCCATCGGCGCGTCAGGATCATTCTTCAATACCTGCATAACATCCCGAACCTCCAGCAGAGGGCCGACCCCACATCCAACGGGTTGTCGCCCATCGGTAATAACGACCTCCAACTGGATATTGATACGATCGCAGACAAATTCAAAAAGCTTCCGCAACTGCAGGGCCTGGCGCATATGACGCATCTTTGCAGTGGGGCCCACAGGAATATCAACAATCAGATGGGTGACACCCGCAGCCAGTTTTTTGGAAAGAATCGAAGCTACCATTTGCCCCGTGGCATCCATGCCAAGGGGCCTCTCGACGGTGATGAGGATATCATCCACCGGAGCAAGCATGGCAGTACCTCCCCAGGCCAGACAGCCCCGTTCCCTGCGGACAACAGTATGGAGTCTATTTGGCGAAAGATTCACCTCAGCCAATACTTCCATGGTATCAGCCGTACCAGCCGGTGAAGTGATGGCCCGGCTGGAGGTTTTAGGGATGAGCATGCCATGGGCTGCAACAATTGGTACCAGCAGCAT
>JAOZKX010000072.1 GCA_029935135.1 Desulfocapsa sp. | reverse complement strand
TCGGCAAGTGGCCTCAGCCGAGCCGGCCCGACAGTCGAGGAGATTTATTCCCATGGTTACTGTGCGAACATCGAGATTTTCTTTCTGGATCATTTCAACTGTTGATAGTATCTGGTCACTACGAAGCATATTTAGCCTTCCACCGTACTATAGCACGGCGTTCCAACCTCATGGGTTGCTTTGAATATATCGTTGTGCTGGAGCACAACGTCGAGTTTTTCAGCCTGTGCAAGCTTCTGCAACTCTGCTCTCAGGCTAGACATTGATGCGATATTTGTAAGATTAATCTGAAAAATCATTGTGTACAGCTCCTGCTCTCTGGTAGTCACAAGATCAAGGATGTTGATACTTTTCGCAAAGAAAAAATCACCCATTATTGAAACCAGTCCCTTTCTATTCACACCCTGTGCCGTTACGATATAGGTTTCACCTGGCAGTCTGGATTTTTCAATTTCCAGAGGAACTTCCATTTCTTTGATATTTGCCTCAAGTTTAGTCTCAGATTTGATATGAGAAAATCTGGCAATGACATCTTCAGGAGTTGTCTCTCCAGCAAACTCTGCGATAAGTATCATTGTAAAATAGCCACCAAGAACCGATTGATTTAAGTCTGCAAGGTCACCGCCAAGATCCAAAATGGCACCACTGATATCTGCTACGATCCCTGGTCTGTCCTTAGACATAACCGATATGACAAGTTGTTTAGTCACTTTAATTCCCCTTCCACCATCTCGATCTCCCATTTCTCACCATTCGTTTTCTTTTGAAAAACAGTCTGTTTTGTGGTCTTGTATTTGTCTATAAAATCAATGACATAGTGTAATCCTCTTGACTCTTTACGCTGCATCGCCGACTGAATAATCAGGAGGGCAATCAGGGCAATATTGCGAAGTTCTACCATGTTTGGTGTAATTAGATATTCACGATAAAACTGATCGATCTAGTCGTATATAACAGCCATTCTTTTTTGCGCGAGCTCCAATCGATTTCGAGAGCGAACGATACCCACATAATTCCACATCGTTCTACGAATAACATCCCAGTTATGATTGATAAGGATTTCCTCGCTCATTTTTCTTGCCTTACCGCTTTTCCAGGAATCAATAGCAGGTATCTCAATACTCTTTATTTCTGACCAGTGTTTGCTGCAATATGCTGCAGCGCGATCAGCAAACACGACAGCTTCCAATAAGCTATTACTAGCAAGTCGATTCCCCCCGTGGAGTCCGGTACTTGCTGTTTCTCCAAGGGCAAATAATCCAGGCACTGAACTTTTCCCATTTTTATCAGTTCTCACCCCACCGCACATATAATGCGCTGCAGGAACAACTGGAATTGGCTGCTTGCTGATGTCAATGCCTCTACTCAGGCACCTCCCAAAAATTGTAGGAAACCTCTTTTCTAAAAATGTCCTTTCTTTGGAGCTGATATCCAGGTACACACAGTCTTCACCGGTTTCTTTCAACTCTTTGTCGATTGCACGTGCCACAGTATCTCTAGTTGCAAGGTCTCCTCTTGGGTCGTATTTTTCCATAAAAGGAACATTGTCCGCTCCAATTAAGATCCCCCCTTCTCCCCTTACTGCCTCCGAAATGAGAAAATTCTTTTCCTGGGGGTGGTAGAGACATGTTGGATGGAACTGAACAAATTCCATATTCTCCATCTCAGCGCCAGCTCTAAAGGCCATTGCCAGGCCATCGCCAGTGGCAATGTCAGGGTTTGTTGTATAAAGATACACCTTGCCCACCCCGCCGCTGCATAGTGCAGTGACTTTTGCTACATAGGGTGTAACGACGCCGCCCTCCATTACATATGCGCCGAAGCATCGCCCATTCCCGTTGCTTTCAGCCATGAGTAGATCTATGGCAATGTGCTCTTCCAGCAGTGTGATCCGCTCATTTGATCTAGCCTTGTCCAATAGTGCATGTTCGATTTCCCTTCCGGTGAGATCGTTTGCGTGGGCAACCCTGCGATGGCTATGCCCTCCTTCCTTGCCCAGTGAGTATCCTGAGGAGCTCTCTTCGTCTTTTACAAAGTCTACGCCAATTTGGACCAGTTCTTTGATTCGATCAGGGCCATCTGTGACCACGAGATTCACAATAGCTTTATCACAGAGTCCTGCTCCTGAGATGAGCGTGTCGTTGATATGTGAGTCCACACTGTCATCTTTATTGAGAACTGCTGCAATTCCACCTTGCGCCAGGTTGGTGGCAGTATCCACATCACGCTTTTTGGTGACCAGGATGACAGTGCCAAGCTTGGCACATTTTAAAGCAAAAGACAATCCAGCGATGCCACTTCCGATTATTAAAAAGTCACTTTCCATCATGATTTCCTTAATGTTTCACGTGAAACAATAGCAATTCGATTAAAACATTCGCTTGAGTAATGTATACTTGTCCAGAGGGAAAGGCAAGGAGTTGAAGAAAAAAGGAGGGGATAAGCAAGTTTTGGCAGGAAATAGCCGATTAAGATTGTGCCTTCTGTATAAATAAGATAAAAAAGAAGTCTAGAAGTCGATTTTAGTAAAATTCCTGGCGAATTTGGAGAAACTATGCAGAATGCAAAAATTGTCGCGGTTGCGAATCAGAAGGGTGGGGTGGGGAAAACTACTTCCTCGGTGAGTCTGGCTGTTGCCTTGGCTCGGAAAAAAAAGAGAGTTCTTCTCGTCGATTCAGATCCTCAGGGGAATGCATCCACAGGTACGGGTATTAATATCAGGGATATAAAAAAGCATTTATATCATTCGTACACTGAAGAAACGCCACTCTCTGCTGTTTTCTTGACTCCAGACTCAAAATGGAAAATCACTGTAGTACCATCTTCAATAGATTTGGCGGCCGCAGAAATGGAGCTGTTTCCGAGGGAAGAGAGAGAGTTTGTTCTGAAAAAATTGCTTGATCCCATACGGCAAGATTTTGATTACATAATTATTGATTGTCCACCATCTCTCGGCCTTTTGACTGTGAATAGTTTAACGGCTGCAGATTCTGTATTGATCCCCATGCAGTGTGAATATTTTGCCATGGAAGGTTTGGCTCAACTTGTGAGTACCATACGCTCGGTAAAGAAGGGATTGAACAAAAACCTGTATATAGAAGGTTTGCTTCTTACCATGTTTGATAAACGGAACCGATTGACCTTTCAGGTGGCCGATGAAATAAAAAAGCATTTTGGAGAGCAGCTTTTCAAAACCGTCATACCGCGAAATGTAAGACTCAGTGAGTGTCCGAGTCATGGCCAATCCGTTATAGAGTATGATATCAAATCAACTGGTGCCAAAGCATATATCAAACTCGCCAATGAGTTTATAAAAAGGCAGGCTGCGTAGTCGATAATAGGAGACATGTTATGGCAAAGAAAAAAGGGCTGGGAAGGGGAGTGGATCTACTCTTTAACCAGGAACAGGAAGAAGAAAAGTATTTCGAATGTGCAGTAGATCAGATTGTTCCCAATCTATATCAACCAAGGCACCGATTTGATGAAGACAGCCTGCGGGAATTGGCAGATTCTATTGTCGAAAACGGCATTATTCAACCCCTGGTTGTTGTTGAAAAAGATGAGGGAAACTATGCACTTATAGCTGGTGAGAGACGATTGCGTGCCTCTAAGCTTGCGGGTCTGAAAGAAGTCCCGGTAGTTGTAAGAGAGGTGTCTGGTGATGAAGAACTTCTGGAACTTGCGCTTATAGAAAATGTTCAACGCAAGGATTTGAATCCCCTGGAAGAAGCTGAAGCCTATCAGAAACTAATTCAACAGTTTTCCTACACACAAGAACAGGCTGCCAAAAAAGTGGGTAAGCAGCGATCTACAGTGGCGAACCGGTTAAGATTATTGCAACTTCCTGAATTTATAAAGGATGATATCTATAATCTGGTTTTGAGTGAAGGACACGCAAGGGCGCTTTTACGCCTGGCAGATGATACTGTCCTGATGAAAGAGGCAAGAGATGAAATTGTTGCCAAGAAAATGTCAGTAAGACAGGCAGAAAAGCTCTGCGGAAGAATGAAACAGAGCAATAAGGTAGCTGGAACAATGCGAAGGAAAGAAACTACAGCAATACCAGCTTCGTTCTCAAATTCCTTGCTCAATAGAATAACCAATAAACTTCACTCTAAGGTAAATATAGTACAAAATGGACAGAGGGGAAAATTGGAAATAGAGTATTATTCTTTGGATGATCTGGAGCGGGTTATTGGCTTAATAGCAGGAGACGATTGATCTGTCCGATCAACACTGGTATTTTCAGAAACACCGGAAAAAGCAAAGAGAGAAAAAACAATGGCATTGCTGCAATTGACAATGATCCCGATGGGTGTGGGAGTAGGTGTTGGAAATCATGTACATTCTATTCAAAAGAAACTTGAAGAGGAAGGAGCTTCATTTCGTTTGAATGATATGGGTACAGTGATAGAAGGAGAGGTACAGGAACTTCTCACCTTAATCGGCAAGATTTACGAAACGCCATTTGATAATGGTGCTGTACGGGTGGTCACCCAAATTGTTATTGATGATAGAAGGGATAAAGATGTTTATATTGGGGATAAAGTTTCATCGGTATTAAAGCGAGAAAATGGTGATTAAATTTTAGAAAATTACTTTCGTGAATAGGAGAGGTCTGAATGAGATTTTCTGGAGTATGGGACGGAATTTAACCTGTTGATAATATGAATAAAAAAAGAAAAAATAAGAAGATTTCACTTTCGACGACACTGCTCCTGATTTTTTTTCTGGGACTGTTTCTTTTTGGGGTAAATGCCGGAGAGCCGCAAAGGGTACTTGAGCAGTCTTGGAATATCTGTCTGGAATGCATTGGTATTGGCTAGGCAACATTTATTGTAAGAAAGGTAGAGCATGGAATCGTTAAGAAAACTAATTCAATTTATAGCAACACTGTTGACGAACAGTTATTTTCTGTTCCCATTTACTAAAAATATCTATCAGGGGCCGGCAAAAATTCTCTGTTCCCCTGGTTTAAACTGCTATTCCTGTCCAGGAGCAACCACATATTGTCCAATTGGGGCAATTCAGCAACTCCTCCTTGGAGTACGATTTTCTGTGGAAAGTGGAGCCTATTATTTTAGTTCCTATGTAGTTGGGACACTGGGACTTATTGCAACTGCAACAGGAAGAATAACATGTGGCTGGCTCTGTCCATTTGGGCTTATACAGGAGCTTCTTTATAAAATACCATGCAAAATTAAAAGTGAAGTGCCTTATTTTCTGCGGTATGTGAAATATATAATGTTATTTCTCTTTGTCTTTATCTTCCCGGTAGCACTGGTTAATGAATGGGGCATGGGAGTTCCCTGGTTTTGTAAATATGTGTGCCCCGCTGGCACATTGGAGGCCGGCATCCCTATGCTCATCTTGCAACCGGATTTACGGGCAACAATAGGTTTTTTGTTTTACAATAAACTTGCCTGGCTCATTATGTTTATGGCTTGGAGTGTTACTACCTCCAGGCCATTTTGTAAGACCACCTGTCCATTGGGCGCGTTTTATGGGCTTTTCAATAAAGTCTCTGTCCTGAAACTTGAGTTGCAGGAGGATCTTTGTACAAAATGCGGCGATTGTGCGGCAGTTTGTCCGATGGGTATACAGTTTAACGAGTCGGTGGGGAGCCCTGAATGTATCCTATGCATGCGATGTCTCAATGAAGGGTGTGATTTTGGCGCAATCAATCTCACCTGTGGTGGATTGATGTTAACTGCTGATAACAGAAGGGCAGGGATAAAGAAAAAACAGGCATCTCAATCATCAACCTCAACTGAAATAATATGAAAAAATCTACTAATGAGTATTGAACTCGCCTAAATGATATCTTTGAACTAACAATAATAGCGTAATATTTATCAAGGTTATAGAAAATGAAAACAGCATTGTCTCAGAGTAAAATAATAATTTTAAGCAGCCTGCTCCTGATCTTTATTTCGGGGTCAGCCTTTGCAAAAATGGTCTCAGTAAATGGTGAACGGGTACAGGTAAGATCCGGGGCCGGAACCAAATACACAGTAAAATGGGAATACGGAAATGGGTTTCCCTTAAAGGTGCTCTCCAGAAAGGGGAAATGGGTCAAGGTAAAAGACTTTGAAGGGGATACTGGTTGGATATATAGTAGTTATGTAAATTCAGAACAGCATATGATCGTAAAAGTAAATAAGGGGAAGAAAAAGAAGATTAATATAAGAAGTGGACCATCAACCAACTATAAAAAAGTAGGGCAGGCATACTATGGAGTCGTTTTTCAGACCCTGGAACAGAAAAAAGGATGGGCCAAGGTGAAGCATGAATCCGGCTTAACCGGGTGGGTAAAACGAAGCTTGCTCTGGGGATTTTAGGACCATAGGAAATATTTGGATAAGGTCGAATACTCCTCAGGGGGGTACTAAAAAGAGTACCCCCTTATCGTCCCTTACCGGTATTTGATCACCACCTCAGGACATGTTTGCTGCCTGCCAAAAAATCCTGGCGCATGGGGTGACAAAATATCACCCCACTAATTCTTCAATCTTTTCTCTTAAATCAGATAACTGAACAGGTTTCGCAATAAAGGCATCAGGCTTATTCTCAAGGTCATCTGCCAAAGGAAGATCCTCTTCCGAATAGCCGCTGATTAAGACAATGGGAAGACTTGGTCGGAGTTTTCTTATTTTTTTCATGGCCTCAATACCGTCCATTTCAGGCATTGAGATATCCAATACAGCTGCACAAAATTGAATGTTTTGATCCTGAACCAAATCAACAGCCTCACGACCGTTTACAGCAGTGTGTACAGTGAAACCAAATTGTTCAAGCATCATCTTGCATGCGATGAGAATAATAGGTTCATCATCTGCAATCAGAATATCTCCGGATAGTGAGATCGTATCACTTTTTATTTTTTTGCTTAGCGGACTCGTTACCTGTATAGGTGAGTTAATTAATGGCAGGATAATGGTAACAGTCGTTCCTTTTCCATAGGTGCTGTCAACGGTAATAGCGCCATGATGTGATTGTAAAATTCCTACAGTGAGTGCAAGGCCGAGCCCTCTACCAACGAACTTGGTGGTGTAAAACGGCTCAAAAATTTGTGATAGATTGCCTTCGCTGATTCCATGACCATTATCCTGTATCCGACAAAAGACATATGAACCTTCCCTGCGATGTTCGTCTCGAAAAGGCAGGGGAAAGGAGTCTGATGTATAGTGTTCATTGCCAAATGAGATTTCTAAAGACCCCTGTTGGTTATTCAGACTTTCCACAGCATTGGTTAAAATACTCTCTATAACTTCTTTAAGTTGTAATTCGTCGCCGGAACAAAACAGCGTCTGGTCAGGTGGAGTAAATTTGAGGGAAATGTTGGATTGGAACTTATCCTTTAAAGCGGTGACACTGTCTCTCACCAGATCAGCAAAGGGAATGTCTTGTAGTTGCAGAGGTTTTTGACCAACATAAGTCAACATCATAGAACCAATACGAGATGCCCCATTGGCAGCCTGATAGGCACTCATAACCATTTTGTATTCATCGGAAGCGGCAGGCAAGGTAAGGGACATCAGTTCTAAATTGCCCTGTACCGCCATCATGGCATTGTTAAAACGATGGGCAATGGCACCTGCCCTAGTTTTTAGACTATCCAGGCGGATGAGTTGCTCCTGATGAAGGATTGTCTCCAGTCTTTCCTCCTCCTGCTTGAGCTTTTGGGTGATATCAATAAATATACCATCAAAAACAATCTCTTCCTTACGCACAGTCGGTATGGATTGCCCTTCAAACCATATTATTTCGCCGGAAGGTTTTATATAACGCCCCTTCCATTTCCATGGAATCTGTTTTTCGACGGCCTCATGGACAGAATCAATCCATGACTGTTGATCATCGGTGTGAATATTTTTGACAAATGTCTGGAGGAAAAGAGCGGGATCGGCAATAGGCTCGAGTCCAAATATATCTGTCATTTTGGGACTTACATAATGGACACCGATTTCTCCGGAGTTCTTTGCATAAAACTGAAAGACAACCCCTGGAACATTGTCGGTGATGGCCTGCAGTTGTTCCTTTTGTTCCTTGAGATGAAGGGTTCGCTCAGCAACCTCCTCTTCCAGTCTGTCCTTGATCTTTTCAAGCTTCTGGCTTTGGGCTTCGAGGAAATTTATCTTTTCTCGTAATGAGGAATTTGATCTTCTTTCATTCATGATTAATGAAGGGGCAGAGAGGATTGATGTTTAAAGTACTTGATTACCACTCAAGCTCAGCTTTGTTGCATAGTGTTGTAGGAGCACCCAAGGGGCATAGAAGACTCGCCCCTGTGAGCGAATAAACATGTTGCCAAACCTGGAAAATCGCTCGCAGGGGCGAGCTCCTA
>JAOZKX010000071.1 GCA_029935135.1 Desulfocapsa sp. | reverse complement strand
TGCCTGGGCAATGAGCTTGTCCGGGTGTTTGAGATTGGGGATGGTGGAATCTTTGCCGGCAACCAGTTCTGTGCGGCAGTGATAAAACAGTTCTCCGTCCGGCATCTCTATGCCGCATGAATCACAGTGTCTTGTGTTGATATTTGAAATGTCGCTCATAGCAGTTTCTCTGCATTCCCACCGAGTATTGCACTGAACAGTGTATCGTTCAGGTGCAGTTTTTCCAACTGTCGAATAGATTCTGACTGATCATCCCAGGGAGAATCACTGCCAAAGAGCAGATAGTCTGACGGGTGTTTATTCAGCATACGCTTTATCTGTTCCCGGGAAAGATACTTGAGTGCAAATGAGATTTCCATAAAAATATTCCTGCCGATAAGCATATCTTCCACCTCATCCCAGAGTTTCCAGCCGCCAAAGTGGGTGGCAATCAACTGCAGGCGGGGGAAATTACGGTGCAGTTCCAGAATTTTGGCGGGGTCGGCACAGCGGGTACGGGGGAATCCGATATCATAACCGCAGTGGGGCACGAGAAAGAGGCCGGTTTCACTGAGGGCATCGTAGAGCGGCTGCATGCGCTGTTCATTTAAAAAGAAATTCTGATAATAGGGATGCATCTTTATCCCGGGAAATCCCAGTTTGTGCAGCTGGTATACTTTTTCTACGCCATCAGGATCATCGGGATGAATGGAGGCCAGAGGGGTCAGACGATCGGAGCGGATTTGCTGGGACCATTCCACGATTGCGCTAAACTGTTCGGGGCGGGTGGCTATGGAACAGATAACACTGTGTTCGATTCCTGCCCCATCCATGGAGGCGAGAAGCCCGTCCACGGTGCCATTGCTGTGGGCCTTGATGTTGCCTATTTTTTCCAGGGCAGGAAGGGCTTTTGCGGCCACTGCGTCGGGAAAGGCATGGGTATGGAAATCGATAATCATAGTGCAGTTCTGTTTGGTCAAAGTTTTCTTAAGTTTCAGAATCGTCAGCAGGGGCTGGCTTCTACCACTTACTATAGTATAATGTGCCTCTATGCGAAACTCAGCCACTTGCTCTCCATGAAAGGGTTTCTGGCATTCCTCGGATTGAGTGGTGGCCTGCTCTGATGCCGACATTATCAATGGATTGCTAGCTGAGTTTCATCCACAGACAGATGAATAATAATGGGATCCGATGCTGATTGCATTATAAATTGTAACTGTCTGCTTTTGTCGCTTTTGCTTTATGTTGTGTTCCTTGACTATACCTGCTACGATCGGCAGCAAATATAAAAAACTGTTTGCCTGGAAAAACTATGAATTATTCTCGTGTCTGTCTCCATACATTCGCCTACGAATTGCCGCCACAGGTGGTGACTTCTGCGGACATCGAAGAGCGTCTTGCTCCGCTGTATGAGCGTCTGAAGTTGCCGGCCGGCCGCCTGGAATTGATGAGTGGGATCCGGGAACGGCGTCTGTGGAATCCAGGGACGACTCCCAGTCAGGGAGCAGCCCTTGCCGGAAAGGCGGTTCTTGATAAAGCTGATCTGGATCCGGAAGCCATCGAATGTCTTATTTTTACCTCGGTTTCAAGGGATATGATGGAGCCGGCCACGGCTTCTTTTGTCCACAATCAGCTGGGCCTTTCCGAAGACTGTTTTCTATTTGACCTTTCCAACGCCTGTCTCGGCTTTCTGGACGGTATGGTGATGCTTGCCAATATGATAGAACTGGGCCAGGTACGAAACGGTCTGGTGGTGGCAGGGGAAACAGCAGAAGAACTGGTGGAGTCAACGATCCAGTCTTTACTTGCTGATACAGATCTCAGCCGTAAACAGATTAAACCCGCCTTTGCCTCCCTTACCATTGGTTCAGGGTCTGTGGCCCTCTATATGTGTGGCCTGCAGCCAACCATGGACCGACCTCGCCTTATTCGGGGTGGGTGGAAGGCCAACACAAGTTATTCCAATCTCTGCCAGGGCGCTCAGAGTGATGGCAATACAACACTGATGAATACAAATTCCGAGGAACTGCTGCGGCGCGGGGTGGAAACAGCGCATCTGGCCTGGCAGGATTTCGCCTCTGTTCCGGGCTGGAGTGGTGATGATATCGATCAGTTCTTCTGTCATCAGGTAGGTTCTGCCCATGCACGATTACTTTTTGATACCCTGGGCCTGGATGTGGAGAAAAATTTTGAAACCCTGGGCCAGCTTGGCAATGTGGGTTCCGTTTCCGCCCCCATAACCATGGCCATGGCAATGGAGCAGGGATGTTACACCCATGGTCAGAAAGCTGCCATCCTTGGCATAGGCAGTGGTATTAACTGTCTTATGCTGGGTGTTGAGTGGTAGGTGGGGATATGGACAGTGTACTGACTGAAGAACAGGGCCGAAGCCTGCTGCAGACAGCCAGGCAGACGATTGCCGGAGGACTTGGCGTCGTCGCAGAAGAGAATTCGCCTGTCCACGATACCGCCCTTGATGCCCAATATGCTACCTTTGTTACTCTGAAAATCAACGGTGCTCTGCGCGGTTGTATCGGAAACCTTGTGCCGGTGGGCTCTGTTCTGGATGGGGTCAAACGAAATGCCGTCCATGCAGCCTTTAATGATTCGAGATTTCCAGCCCTTACGGATGCGGAGCTGGCGAATGTGCAGATTGATATCTCCGTCCTCAGCCAACCCCGGCCACTGGAATACCGGGACGGGGATGACCTGCTTGAGAAACTTCGACCCGGACGAGACGGAGTGATCTTAAAACTTGGTGGTGCTTCGGCAACTTTTTTGCCTCAGGTGTGGGAGCAGCTGCCTGTGCCCGAGAATTTTCTTGGACATTTATGCCAGAAAGCGGGATTGACAGCAACTGCCTGGCGGGAATCGCATCCTGAGATAGAAATTTACCAGGTACAATGTTTTGCAGAGGAACAGCGATGAAAGAAATTGTCCTTGGAGAGCAGTTGAGTGCTGAAATCGCCACGATTTATGAGGAGATGGAGAGTGACTATGATGTGGTGGCCAGAGCGCTGAAATTCAGCTGCGATGGCTGTCCGGATAACTGCTGTGATTCTTATTTTCTCCACCATACCTATAGCGAATGGGCCTACCTCTGGCAGGGCTTTCGCGCTGAGTCTGAAGAAAAGCAGCGGCAGATAATTGAATGTTCCGAGCAATACATTCTTGATTGTCAGAAGGCGGAGGTAGAAGGGGAACGGCCGCAGGTTATGTGTCCTTTAAATGAAGACGGTCGCTGTATCCTCTATATGCACCGTCTTATGGTCTGTCGTACTCACGGGGTACCCGCTTCCATGCGCCGTCCGGATGGACAGATTCTCAACTTTCCCGGATGTTTTCGCTGTCAGGAAATCGTGAAGAAGAAATTTGACCATGATTCCCAGGCTCCGCATATGGAACGCACACCCCTTCTCCGGCGTCTGGTTGGGGTGGAGCGGGAACTGATGGGAGAAAAAATTCATCTCTACCCCAGGGTAAAACTCACCATTGCCCAGATGCTGGTGCAGGGACCCCCAGCCATTCCCACACCCCATTGTGAACGAAGCGATAAGTAGTTGTATGTATAATCCGGGCGAAGAGATAATACAGATCGTTGATCGTGAGAATCAGGAGATAGAGGCCCTGCCCAGACGAATCATGCGGGCAGAGGGGCTTATTCATCGAGCTTGCTATATTCTTGTCTTTAATGATATGGACGAGCTCTATCTGCAGAAACGCACGGATACAAAAGATCTTTATCCGTCGTGCTGGGATGTGGCTGCCGGAGGGGTTGTCCTTGCCGGTGAGAGTTATGAAGATTCAGCAGTACGGGAGCTGGCAGAAGAACTTGGCGTGAATGGCGTTGTTTTTCGGCCGCTTTTTGATCACTATTTCGAAGAAGATGATAATCGGGTCTGGGGAAGAATCTTCTCCTGTATCCATAACGGACCCTTTCAACTGCAGAAAGAAGAAGTGGCGCATGGCTGTTTTATGGCTGTGGCAGACATATTTGAGCTCAGCAGTAGAGAAGACTTTACTCCGGATGGGATTGAGATCCTGCGTAAGGTAGTAAACACATAAATCAAGCAGACAAAAAATGAAAAAGAACTTACTCAGATTCAGGCGTAATCAGCAGCGGAAACACCGATTTCACAAAAGAGGTGTGGTGGTTGCGACGGCCAGTAAAGAAAAGATCGTAGTGCTTCCTGCTGAGGTCAAGCCGGCAGTGGTCGCAGAAGTGGTTCCTGGCCGGGAGGTATCCCCGGAGCTATCCCGAGAGAAACCCCGTCCTCCCCGTCAGAAAAAGGCAAAGTGGAGTGTTGCAGACTTTGTTGTTGAAAAAGCTGAGGGAAAGGCCCGTTTCCATGATTTTCGTCTTCCCGCTGGACTGATGCATGGGATTGCCGACCTTGGTTTTCAATACTGTACCCCTATCCAGCAGCAGTCGCTGGCCGATGTTATTGCCGGGAAGGATCTTATCGGCAAGGCCTCCACCGGAACAGGGAAGAGTGCGGTGTTTCTCATTGGTATCTTTACCAGACTGGTACGGGAGCAGCAGCAGAAACGCAAAAACGGCATGCCCAGGGCCCTTATTATTGCTCCCACCAGAGAACTGGTGATCCAGATTGCCAAAGATGCAAAGGCACTTGGCAAGTATATGCCTTTGCGTGTGGCAGAGGCATATGGCGGTACCGATTATGAGCGACAGCAGCGAAATATTCGAGACAGGCCGGTGGATATTCTGGTGGCAACTCCCGGACGTCTCCTTGATTTTTCCCGCAAGCGGGTGGTGGACCTCAGTCAGGCGGGTATTATGGTTATTGATGAGGCGGACCGGATGCTTGATATGGGCTTTATCCCGGATGTGCGCTCCATTATTTACAAGACACCGAATAAAAATAAGCGCCAGACTATGCTTTTTTCTGCAACGCTGACAGAGGAAGTAACACGCCTCTCTTCCCAGTGGTGTGTTGATCCTGTTTCTGTGGAGACAGAGTCAGAACGGGTGGCAGTGGATACGGTGGAGCAGATTGTCTATACGAGTACCCGAGAGGAGAAATATCTGGTGCTCTACAATATTATCACCGGCCAGGAGCATGAACGGATCATGGTCTTTGCTAATATGAAACGAGACGCGAAGCGGCTGTATGACCGTCTCCGTCGTGACGGGATAAACTGTACCCTGCTTACCGGTGATGTACCGCAGCAGAAACGAACGGCTCGCCTGGAAAATTTTCGCAATGGGAAAATCGATGTTATGGTTGCAACAGATGTTGCCGGTCGCGGTATCCATGTGGATGGCATCAGTCATGTGGTGAATTACACTCTGCCCTATGAACCGGAAGACTATGTGCACCGCATCGGCCGTACCGGTCGGGCAGGTGCCGCTGGGATATCCATCAGCTTTGCCGATGAGGAATCCTCATTTTACCTAATGGATATTGAGGAATATATCGAAGAAGCGCTGCCTTGCGTAGAGCCAGCCGCTGAACTGCTTCTACCGGTTAAACGACGCCGGTAGGGGCTACACCGGTGATGAATGGTAAGCCGGTACTCTTTCCAGTACCCCCCAGAGGGGTATAAGTACCTTCACCAAATTCTTTCCACTCAGTTCAGTACCCCCTCGGAGTCTACGCTTACCTGAGGGGGGAAAATATGAAAGAATTTATAAGGTACTAAAATAATTTACGGATTCGTTCGTATCCTGCTTTCAGCTCTTCTGCGGCCAGGCCCAGGGCTTCGCCGGTACTTTCCATTGTCTTTCCTGCCTCTTTGGCCATGGGTTTGTACTGGGTAAGGAAGTCATCCCATTTCCTGTCAAGTTTTTCCAATTCTTCCTGGGCATCTGCCTTGCCCAGATGAGCTTTTAGTTTGAGTTCATCGCGTAACTGTTCGATGGTGCTCTTCATGTTTTGCAGACCACTCTTTTCTTCATCCATTATTTTTCTCCTTGTCCAGATTTTTATTCGTGTGCGTAGCTTGAGATATGAAAGAAGCTACTAAAAGGATCTCAATTCACCTGCATTTTGTCAATATATAAAAATCAGCGAGGAGTCCCATCCTGTCATTATGCTCAGCTGTCATTGGGTCAACACTTCTGGATAAAGTTTTGTAAACACTCTGCAGTTATGATAAAATCTTTTTGCATCAGAAGTTTGTTTTGTTAATCATACAATAAAGGGGTTTTTGAGATGCAGTGCCCGAGTTGTGGCCACAGCCAACATGATAGTCTTGAATGTGAACGCTGTGGCATAATATTCGAAAAATATCGGAAGCGGCAGGAACATCTTGCCAGTGAGAAGGAAACTTCCGCCAACAGCAGTGACTTGCAGCAGAAGAGTGTTCTGCCACTTCTTTTGTTGACTCTGTTTGTGGGGCTGGGCATTGGTGGTGGATCTTTTTATTACTTGAGTGGGGCAAAGATAAAACCATCAACTCCCGTGCTGCAAGAGGAAATTACGACTGAAAGCAGGGTGCCATCTGGTACAAATGAGAACCATGTATCGCAGCAGCGTCAGGTCGTAAAGCCCCGCTCCCCGCGAGCCAATACAAAAAATGAGCTGGAAGGACTTGCCCTGCAACTGGCTGAAAGATTTCCGGCGCGCACCGGTATCGAGATAGCCCGTAATGCCACTGTTTTTATTGAGACTCCCTGGGGCAGTGGTTCGGGTTTCTTTGTCTCCCCCAATGGACATATCATCACAAATCGTCATGTTCTTAAAATGAAGGATGCTGAACTGGATAAGCTGAAAGCCAATGCGGATAAGGGAGCCAAGGCTCTGGTTCGTGAAGCAAAAAGCCTGCGTTATCTCAAAGGGAGAATCCCGCAGATCCGCGATAGGGAAATGCGGCAACAGGTTAAAGAAGATGTTCGCGCGCGGGAGCGAAAGTATAGTAAGTATAAGCATATGCATGCTAAGCTATTGGATAGGCTGGCTACCATAGAGAATGCATCACCCAGAGAGGGAGTAAAGGTTGTTTTGGTTGATGGCAGTGAGTATATGGTGAATTCAGTTATGATGAGTGATAACGCAGATCTGGCTCTACTCTCCATCGATGCCTGGGGAGCTCCGTATCTGGCAGCTTCGAAACTTTCCAGGGCCCAGGGGCAGAAGGTCTATGCCGTGGGAAATCCCCGGGGCCTCAGGCACTCAGTGACCTCTGGAATTATTTCCGGTTATAGAACATATGACGGGCAGCCCATGATTCAGACGGATGCTCCCATCAATCCGGGAAACAGTGGGGGCCCGCTGATCGATGAAGATGGCGGGGTGATTGGAGTAAATACCATGATTATTCGTAATACAGAGGGCATAGGATTTGCCATTCCCATGAGGACTCTTTTTGACGAGTATGGGAACTATATCTCTACCGAATGATATATCGTGTTGGCAATGCAGTATTGACATCCAACCTGCTGTTTTGTACTACTTAGGCAAAGGGATTTCCATTGTGCCAGAGAAGCATTTGCAGCAAGTTTAACAATATTTAAACCGTGAGGTTGAGGAAAAGGTGAGTTCCATGGGCGGGTTCAGGAGCACTATTTTTGTTTATATGGCGGCGATACTCCTGCTTGCAGGTGGCTCATTACTGCCCCAAACGGTTTGTGCCAGTGATTGTGCATCTGAATACGAGCAGTATAGTGACCCGGGTGGTGCTGCCATGGTGGCTGATCTGGTTATTGTGCGTCCGCTGACTTTTGTTGTTTCTCTTGCCGGGGCAGCCATCTGGGTTGTTGCTTTGCCTTTTACTCTCCTTGGCGGCAATACGGGTGAGGCGGGTGATGTGCTGGTGGTTGATCCCCTATGTTATACCTTTGTTCGACCTTTGGGCTATCTTGGCGATGATGAGTAGCTGCTCATTGCAGATTTGTCTCGGCAGGTGAACACTATCTTGTGACCATCTGTAAAGGCAGGGAGCTAAAAGTATACTTTTTTAACTTCCTGGCCCTGTTCGCCTCCGTCCTGTTCGCCTTGGGCGATTGCTTCACTGACCCGGTATGCGGTTTTTATCATCTCGTTTAGCCCGATACCATCCCAGCCGAATCCAGTAATATAGAGCCCTTTTTCCTGCTGCATCAGCTCATTTCGCCATTGCAGAAGAGCAGGATAGCCGGCTTCCAGTTGTGGAATACCTCCTTTGGGACGCAAAACTTTTGCATAAGTCGGTGTACCTGGCAGATCCAGAAGCTTTTTCAGATCATTTACTGATTCTTTGATAAGGGTATCATCGTCCAGTTTTAGGCGTTCAGGATGTCTTCGTCCGCCCACCAGAGCCTCCAGGAGTATATGACCTTCAGGGGCGCGTCCGGGAAACATATTGGAGGAGAAGAGTGCCCCCAGGCAGAATCGTTTTTCCTGTTCCGGACTGAGATAGCCAAATCCCGGGGGAAGGC
>JAOZKX010000070.1 GCA_029935135.1 Desulfocapsa sp. | reverse complement strand
ACATCAACACTCATTTTATGGGGACAGCTTTGATTTTTTGCTGGAGGATGGATTGGCAAAAAACATCGAGTCAAGCTTTCACCCCTGCCCCATCGCCTGGGGATGGAACAGGAGACAGCGGATAACCCATGGTTTGAACAATGTTATCCGCAGAATACGCCGGCAGCCCATTGAATCCAACCCAACCCAGATAATCTTTGATATCAATATACATACATAGCAGTTTTGACATCGCCTGATTACCATAAACTCGATAGCAGTTCACTCCCCTTTATCTAAATTTACCTTGAAGAGTTTTACCCGCCTCCAGTACCCAAAAAAACCATGATAAAAACAAAAATCATCGCAACATTAGGACCAGCCAGTAAGAGTAATGAACAGATATATGATCTGATACTTGCAGGAGTGGATGTTTTCAGAATTAATCTTTCCCATGGTAATCATCACTCCCAGGCAGCCCTGATCAGTGCGATCAAAGAAGCACGGGAACGCGCAAAAAGTGAGACTGCCATACTACTTGATACTCGTGGTCCCGAAATCCGGACAAGTGGAATTGAGGGTGGATACATAACACTGGAGCAGGGACAGACATTCTTCCTCACCACCGATCCTGTCAATGCCACAGCTGAAAGAGTTGCAGTGAACTATCACGGTATCTCGGATGATGTGGATATCGGTGATACCATTCTTCTTGATGACGGCAAACTGGCTCTGCGTGTTTTAGGCATCCACGGCAACGATATTCGCACCGAAGTGCTTGTTGGGGGTCGCTTAAAGGAGCATAAACGGGTGAGCCTGCCCGGTGTCAAAGTGAACTTACCGCCATTGATGGATAAGGACATTGCTGATATCCATTTTGGCAGTGAGATGGGTGTTGATTTTATTGCAGCATCCTTTATCCGCAAGGCTAAAGATGTGTTAGAAGTGCGTCGCGTTATTGAAGAGGTTGGTGGCAGACAGCAGATTATTTCTAAAATAGAAAACCAGGAGGCCCTTGATAATCTTGAAGAGATCCTCGATCTATCAGATGGTCTGATGGTTGCCAGAGGAGATCTCGGTGTAGAACTTCAGCCGGAAAAGGTACCGGTTATCCAGAAAGAAATTATCCAGATGGCCAATCGTCAGGGAAAGCCCGTTATTACAGCCACCCAGATGCTGGAATCTATGATCAACAATCCCAGACCTACCAGGGCCGAAGCCAGTGATGTGACCAATGCCATATTTGACGGAACCGATGCAGTGATGCTGTCAGGTGAGACAGCTGTGGGAAAATATCCGCTGGAAGCAGTTCGATTTCTTGTAAAAAATGCAGCAATCTCAGAAGCCGCCCTGCCCTACGAAAAACTGCTCAGCGCAGGAGCCCGCTATTCCACCCAGACCGTGTCCAACTCCATCTGTTATGCCGCCTGCGCCATAGCCAATGACCTGAAAGCCCATGCGATTCTTGCTGCAACTCAGAGTGGTCAAACTGCTCGCATGGTGGCAAGGCATCGTCCCAAGCCATTAATTATTGCCACCAGCCCGGAGGCCTCAATCAGACGGCAGATGCAGTTACTCTGGGGAGTGATTCCCCTTGAAGTACAGGATGAAGATTCAGTGAATATGCTTTTTGATGCTGCAATAGCCTGTGCAAAGGAAAACGCCCTGATGCAGCAGGGTGATACTATTGTTATTATAGCCGGTATCCCATTTAAGATAAGCGGCTCTACAAATATGCTGAAAATCCATGAGGTGGGTGGAATCAATCTCCATGGCCAGGGGATTGGCAAGGAAACGGTTACGGCAGAGGTTTCGGTGATAGACGAAGCAGCCAACCCTGATGACTTTAAAGCAGGCACTATTTTAGTGACTTCTGCCACGGACCACTCCATGTTGGAAATGATAAAAAAATCAGCAGGTGTCATCACAGAGCAGCCGGGTCTCACCTCACATGCTGCCATTTTCGGTAGGGAATTGAATATTCCGGTGATCACTGGGGTAAAACATGCCGCCCAAAAACTAACGAGCGGGCAGCTTATTACGATGAACTGTCAACATGGACAGGTATACCTTGCCAGGTGATATGGGGAGCCACTTAAGGAAGAATTTCCTGCTTTAAAAGACAACAGGAAATCCTGTGAATCGGCTTCCCTTCAGAATAATAGGAATTGGTATCGGGCTGCAGGAGCTTATTCATGACACAGCCTTCGGCAATATTCAGCTGAAAAAAATTATCTTCAGTAAGTCCCGGATTGGCTACGAGTATATTATCCCGGATTTCCAACGCATGGATGGGATGATCCTCACAAAGTGGGCAGTGATACACCCTGCCATTTGGGAAAATAAAGAAATTTTCTGTGACCAGCCCTGCACATTCAAATGGTTCATCTGCTTCCAGAAAAACTTTGGGGAAGGTAACATGAATACCGGCATCTGCTGCCTGCTGGGCCACTGCAGGAACTGTATCAAGCCACTGTTTCGGACTTACCTGCCAGCCATTTCCTCCCCCGCTGTCCTGAGCAGAATTACCACGCAGACCAATCACCTGTATAAAAAACCGCTTTACTCCAATTGCTGAAAGCAGTGGAATCATCCGATGCAGATGATCAATATTCAAATTGGAGACTGTATAAATTACGGACACATTATAGCCCATGGCCACAGCCTTGCGCATATTTTCCGTACACACATCAAAGACACCCTCCCCCCGAATTGGATCATTGACCAAACTGTCTGGCCCGTCAAGACTAAAGCTCAAATAATCGAGGAGATCCGGGCTGCTTTTTTCCAGTAAATCATTAAAGAGATAGCCATTGGAATCCACAGTCACCGCCATCCCCAGTGACTTGGCCTTGCTGATGGCAAAGGCAAGGTCAGGGTGCATGGTGGGTTCCCCGCCGAGAAATATCACATTGGACTTTTTTGTTTTGTCTGCAAATAGTTCAAGCCATGCTTCCATGGTCTCCCTTGACAGAGTCTCGGTGCCATGCTGGCTTGTATTAATATAACAGTGCCGACAGGAAAGATTGCAGGCGGTAAGGATATGAAAAAAGATATTTCGTTCGCCGGATTGGAAACCGACGGTTCTGGCATTAGCAGTCATAATTTTATAAGAAAAAGGCGAAGGGTTTAGGATTTCAATTACCGTTCAAGGGTATAATCGGCAAGCAGAGAGTTTTTCCAATAGAGTGTCTCGGGATTTGCAAAAAACTGTTTAAATAATTCAAGGCTTTGCCGACGCAATATGTGTGGAGTAATGTTCACCACCATTTCAGCATAAAGGGGATTCAACCGGGCAAGGGGCAGATTGGTGCCTCCCCCCATAACATCTTCATACGCATAGACGATATTTCGAATACCATTGAGTATCATCGTCGAGTAACACATCAGGCACGGTTCCATGGTGGAATAAACGATAAGTTCACCGGGAGCAATATCGGTCTGTTGCGCAAGAAAACTACGCAAAGCAATCATTTCAGCATGGTCAAGTTCATTCACTTTCTCCATTATACCACTGCTGTGCGCTCTCTTGCCGGTGGCAACAATCCTCTCCTGATGCACAACCACGGCACCCACCGGGAAATCACCCATTGCCAGGGCCTCTGCTGCATGTTCAAGAGCTGCACTCATAAAGTATTCATGGCCGGGCACGATTCTCTCCATTCCTATAATTTCCTGCCAAAGCGCAACACGGCTTTTGATAGAGAAATCCCTGTCTGCTCCTGGACAAAGTCATGGCCTTTATCAAAAAAAGGCAGATATGTCAGCTCTGTTGTCAGCGGATGAAAATGCATTTCCGGAAGCAGGGGCAATAGTTTGTTCTTATTCAATGCTGCCTCTGCAAGAACACTTTTCAGCGCCTGGATGCCCTCTTTTCTGGCCAAAGTAACCGGATGCATCCTTTTCACCATATGCGCTTCACCTTGCGGAATTTCCTCCTGTTTAAGCGTCATATTCTTGCCAAGGCGTAGAAATGTTGACGGTCGCACCTTAAAGGCCGGCAAGACAAAAACAAGCTCCCTTTCCTGATGTTTGGGCTGAATAACCAGAGGCTGATTGGTAATCCGCAAAAAATCAGCCAGGGTATCCATTGCAACCCCCGTTACCCGCACGCTCATTTTCCAGAAAGGAAGATAGTAAGGTTCTTTTTCCTTTGAGACAACACAATTCCAGGCAATGGAATGAAACTTCCCCAGTTTTTCCTCCCAGGACGAATGGCAATTATGACAGGAAAGAATCAAACTGTCCCGTTCTCCGGTTAATGAGTCGCCGCAGTGGGGGCAGAGGGTTGCCAGGAAATGGGGAGTCCATGCTTCGCGATAAGGGACACCTCTTTCCTTCATTTTGTCTCTGCTGCTGCCGCGGGACAGCGCTTTATTAGTCACCCCGTCATGCAGTATACCATTATCCATATACAACGGCAGATAGATACAACTGAGAGTTTCACCGATAAAAGCACGATGATAAAACGGAGCCCTGATGGTTTCAGAATCTATCTCTGTAAGAAGGGCCGCCCGTTCAAGTAAAGTTTTGGCTTTTATGGTCTGTCGCAGGAAGGTACCTTTCACCTTAGCCGTTACAAGGGATACCATCATAGCCTGAGGCCTGAGTCCAAGTGAAGGAGGAAGGGCACTCGCATTTATTCCCTGCAGAGTTGTATCAACAACCTTATACTTTAGATACTTCCCCTTACAGTAATAAACATTGCCCTTAAATCGAAGATACGGAGCAAAAAACAGAGAGCTGCGATCAATATGGGGGGGGGCTTTATCAGGCAGAACAAAACGAAGGGGGCCGCGAGTGACCATAAAATTTCTGACATCGCAGTAGGGACAGCGAATGAGCCTGTCTGCTTCATTAAGTTCAATATCAGCGCCACAGGACGGGCAACTCTGCTGAATGGTAAGATCCATAACAGTTCAGAATAAGATTTTCATGTGATTTGTGCTGCTTGTTGTCAGCCTAACTTCTGCCCGCACTGATTGCAAAAGGAGGCCCCCGGAACATTTTCTTCCTGACAAAAGGAACAAATTTTAACCTGTGGCTTTTCACTGGATGGATGACCGCATTTTGAACAGAATTTTGCATTGGGAGAAAGATTCTTGCCACAGTTTACACACTGACCAAGCACCAGTTGCTGATGTCCGCAAAGGGGACAAAATCTTGCATCATCAGGTATCATATTCTGGCAATCTGGGCAGGCTATCTTGTTTTTAGGTACTACTGCCTCACTCTCCTGCCTGGCACTGCTTGCTGCAAACATGGCAGGCATCATCATGCCCATCCCCATACCAATCCCGGCACCGGCTTCCCCCTGGCTTTCTGCTGCTTTTTCCATGGCCATGGCCGCCTTCATCTTTACCAGTTTATCCATATCATCGAGGATACTCATACGACTCTTATCATCAATGGCCTTCTGTACTTCTTCCGGTGGGGTAATGGAAGTGATATAGAGGTGGCTGAGGTGCAGGCCGAAGTGACCGAAATCTCCAACCAGTCGCTTCTGCAAACCAATGGAAAATTCATCAAATTTACCGGGCAGATTAAAAAGAGTATCCAGATATTCACCCAGATAATCATTAAACCGTGAAACAATGACCCGTTTCAAATAGTTGGCAATATCTTCAGTGCTAAACTTGCCCATAGTACCGACAATTGAATTAATAAAAAGCACCGGCTGCACAATCTGTATATTAAAGACACCATGGGCGCGTAAACGAACCAGCCCCAGTTCCTTATCTCTAAAGGCAACAGGATTTCTCGTCCCCCACTTCAGATTGGTGAAATATTTGAGATTCACCATATACACCTCGGCACGCAGAGGGCTGTCTCCGCCCCATGGCAGGGAGAGTATTTTCGTGAGAATGGGAAGATTATGGGTTTTCAAGGTATGACGACCTGGTCCAAACGCATCACAAGCCTTGCCCTGATAAAAAAGAACTGCCGCCTGGCTTTCACGAACTGTTAGCTGGGCCCCCCATTTGATTTCACCAGAGCCGTTGTCTGGAAGACGATGTACAAGCTCTTCACCCGTCTCATCAAACCACTCTATATTTTCAAGAAACACTGCGCTGTCAAATCGATTCATGGGATCTCCCTGATTTTTTTTTGTCCATTGCGTCAACTCATTTACGAATTATAGTACAGGCAGATCGTACAGAAAAGAAAAAACCTACAAATAAGGAAAAGAGATGGGTATACAGGAAGAATGGGACCTGGAATCGGCAATGAAAGTCCTGAAGCATCCGACAGTGGATGCAAAACTCTGGTCGGCGGCTGTGGAATGGCTTATTCTTTATGGACCTGAAGAAATACGGGAAATACTTCTCAATGCATCCGGCAGCGCAACCCATAGTTGTTTTCCAGATCTACAGGCAAAGGGCTACGCCCCCGACGGGCAACCCTGCTACACCGTGGCCGACATTGCAAAATCTATGCAGATAAGCGAGAGTGAGGCCAGAGAGATGCTGCAGGACAAAGAAAAGTCTCAGGATATTCACCATTTTATTGATGAAAAAGACACCATGAAAGTACAGTAAATCTGCTTCGCCAATACGATTGAACACTCCTCACGGCAACGCCTGCCTTTCATATTTTTTTAATATGTATATGAAAATCAATCTCTGTGTGATTAAATAAATAAAGGATTGTTGCTACTTGATATGTATTTGTTCTCCTAAGAAAAACAGTCTGAGAGAGCCATTCTCTAATTCTGTCCCCCAAAAAAGAGTTTTTCTATGAAAAAAATTCTTGCCTTACCGCTCCTCCTTTCCCTCTTTTCAGACACCTTCTCATCCATATTGTATTTACATAGACAATGAAACAGAAAACCCAATTCACAAAACTTATTCAAATCTGGGGCATTGTTCTAATAGTCGGTATTGCTGTATGCATGACTGCAATTGATATTATTCGTTCCTATAGAGACTTTACTCACAGCTCCCAACAGATCCGCAGTGATTACATAGCCGAACAGAAGAGGGTAATAAAAGAAGAAGTTATGCGAGTTGCTCAGGCAATCGCCTACGGAAAATCACAAAGCGAAAAGTTGACCAGAGAGAAAATCAAATCGAGAGTTTATGAAGCACATTCTATTGCAGACAACATCTACCACGAAAACAAAGCGTTAAAGAGCAAAGATGAAATCCAAAAAATGATCCTGGATGCCTTACGAAATATCCGCTTTGAGAATGGGAGTGGCTATTATTTTGCCACCAGTCTGGACGGCGTGGAAATACTCTTTGCCGACAAACCGGAAATAGAAGGAAAGAACCTGCTTAACCTTCAAGACAGTCATGGGAAATTCGTTATTAAGGATATGATTAAAATCATCAGCCAATCAGGTGAAGGATTTTATCAGTACCATTGGAGCAAACCTGATAGCGAAGGAAATACTTTCAAAAAAATATCTTTTGTAAAACGCTTTGAGCCATATAAGTGGTTTTTAGGATCCGGACTATATCTTGATGATATTGTAGAACAGATAAAAAGTGATTTACTCGCAGATATCAGTCGAATTCGATTTGGCAAAGAGGGCTACATCTTTGTCAACACATTTGCAGGGGACGCCCTCGTCTCCAAAGGAACATTAATAGCTGGGAAAAAGAAGCTATGGCAGGTTTTCAATAAAAACCCTGAAAAGACCAGGGCACTTTTTGAAAAAGAATACAGAGCAGCTCTCCTTCCCGGCGGAGATTATATTTATTACTCCCTCGCCAAGTTAACCACTCCCGACATTGAATCCCCTAAAACCTCTTTTATCTATGGCATACCAGACCTGCAATGGCTTCTTGGTGCCGGGGTCTATCTTGATGATGTGGAAACAAACATTGCTCAGATGCAAACAGAATTAACAAACAGGATCAAAGAAAAAGTTCTCTCTCTTATCTTTTTTTCCCTGGCACTGCTTATTCTTTTCCTCTTTTTATTCAATCGTCTCAACCAAAGACTGACAAATGATTTCGGTGTTCTTATTGCATTTTTCAAGCAGGCAGCCATATCAAATCAGCCCGTTGAACTGGATAAAATTCGATTTCACGAGCTCGATCAATTGGCTCACAGTGCCAACAAGATGCTGGAGGACAAGATTCAGGTAGAAAAACAGCTCAGAATGTTCAAAACCTTTGCCGAGACATCCAGCCAGGGAATGGGATGGGCCGCAATTGATGGACGCATTGAGTATGTTAACGCCGCATTGGCTGCGCTTTTGGGAGAAAAAAACCAGATTACTCCATTAGGTAAGGATATTGCGACGACATATTACCCGGAAGACGAACAACAACGACTCCAGGAAGAGATCTTCCCAATTGTCACACAAACTGGCAGCTGGTCCGGTGAAATAATATTACAGAAAATCAGCGGAGAACTGGTAACTACCCATAACAGTCTGTTCCA
>JAOZKX010000424.1 GCA_029935135.1 Desulfocapsa sp. | reverse complement strand
ATCAAGAGAAGCACTCTCTAAAGAAATCCACAGACCGGAAAGTTGAAAACAAAAAAAGCACAGCCTTTTCCAAAGAAGACATGTTTTTTGATTATTTGTAATCCATGTCCAAAAAGCTGAGAACTCACTTACAATAGATCGGCAACAATTTTCCAAGAGAAAAGAATGCTTTTTAACAGTTTAGAATTCATCTTTTTTTTCCTGCCCATAAGTTTTTTAGTCTACTTTTACCTCCTGCATAAACGGTTGATTATTGGCGCAAAAGGATTCCTGGTTTTTGCCTCACTGTTCTTTTATAGCTGGTGGAATATCTACTACCTGCCAATCATCCTCTCTTCAATGCTCTTTAATTTTGTGCTCGGCAACTCCTTAAATGAGAATCTGAAAAAAATACAGCTTCCTAAGAAATCGTTATTAATCTTTGGCGTGTGTAGTAATTTATTCCTCCTCGGATACTTTAAATACACTGATTTCCTGATTAATAACTGGAATCAGCTTTTTGATACCTCTTTTCAGCTTATCCATTTGACCCTGCCCCTTGCCATCTCTTTTTTTACCTTTCAGCAAATTACATATCTGGTGGATTCTTATCGTGGGGAAACCAAGGAATATGACTTTTTGAATTATGCCTTATTTGTGACTTTCTTCCCTCAGCTTATTGCCGGCCCCATCGTTCATCACGCAGAAATGATGCCGCAGTTTGCCAACAAGTGGCATCTGGTAAAGAACTATAAGAATATAGCCACGGGACTCTTTATTTTCGCAGTTGGTCTATTTAAGAAAGTTATACTGGCAGACACCTTTGCTCAATGGGCAACAGCTGGATTTGACCATGCTCCAATTCTTAATTTTCTGGAGGCATGGGCCGTATCCCTTTCCTATACCTTTCAATTGTATTTTGATTTCAGCGGCTATGCTGATATGGCCATTGGGGCAGCACTCCTTTTTAATATCAGACTGCCGGTAAACTTTAACTCACCCTATAAAGCCCTGGACATTCGAGGCTTCTGGCAAAGATGGCACATGACCCTGTCACGCTTTCTGCGTGAGTACATCTATATTCCCCTGGGTGGCAATCGAAAAGGTAGGCTGTACACATATATCAATATACTGGTGACATTCCTCCTCGCCGGACTCTGGCATGGTGCAGGATGGACATTTGTTTTCTGGGGCCTGTTACATGGCATGGCCCTGGTCATTCATCGTGCATGGAAAGGGATTGGATTCACCCTGCCGAAGATAGTCGCCTGGTTCATTACATTTAACTTTGTAAATATTTCCTGGATTTTCTTTCGGGCAAAAGAATGGCAGGATGCCATCAAAATTCTCGAAGGCATGTCTGGAATTTCCGGGATTGTCATTACCGAAAAGCGTGCCGAGTTCTTTTCTTTTTTATCCTCGTTTGACTCTATCACTTTTGGCAGGGTTACCGAGCATATTAGTGGCGGTTCTAGTGTTTTGAATTATCTTATAGTTGGGTTTTTAGTCAATCTTCTCTTTAGAAATAGTACGGAAACGATCAACTTTGTGTCCTATTCCGGAAGGGCTTCCCTTCAATTTAACTATAAATGGGCCTTTGCTTTCTCCCTTCTCCTCTTCTGTTCTTTTTTGCATATTTTCTTTGGCAATACTAGTTCAAGTGAATTTCTCTATTTTAATTTTTAAGGCCCCTCTCCATGAAAGCTAAACGATTTTTATTCACTTCCGTCATTCTCACATTTTCCCTCTTTGCCCTCTATATTGCCCTCTTTTTTTATCAAATTGGTGCGCCTATACGGGCTGAATGGTGGATACATTCAAGCTATCAATATAAAGATTATCTGGCAGACAATATAAAGGAAAAGAAGATAATTATTGCAGGAGGATCTTCTGCCCTATTTGCATTAAACAGTGGCCACATCGAAGAAACAACTGGCTTACCTGTCGTTAATTTGTCAGCCCATGCTGCTCTGGATTTGAATTTTCTCTACTATAAAATCAAACAGCATATCCATGATGGGGATATCGTTGTAATGCCACTGGAATTTCAATATTATTGGCAGAATGAACAAATGTCCGACTGGTTTTCCACCAATATGATGGCATGGGGTGCTGATTATCTTAAGCAGTTAGCCTTTGATGAGTTACTAAGCTTTATATTAACAACAGACCCGGACAAGGTGTTTGCAGGTATAAAAAAACAGGCATCTGACGATAAGAGCAAATTGTTATCTCAGCAGGAAGTAATAAATCGGCTCAATGTTTTATGGTCGACAGAAGGAGCGCAATGGAAGGGGTACAGTTACGAGAGCCTTAATCAATATGGTGAAATAAGTGTTAATCAACCGGTGACTTACAAACCCAATTCCAATTACGGCCTGACAAAAGAAGTTAAACTCTCCTCCCACTTTATCAGAATGTATCAAAAAATTAACACTCTCGTTAAAGACAATAACGGCTCCTTATACCTGATCTGGCCAGCAACCATCAGGAATGCATCCTTTGACTTATCTAAAAAAACATTTCTCCATCGCATCGA
>JAOZKX010000423.1 GCA_029935135.1 Desulfocapsa sp. | reverse complement strand
TGGTATGAACGGCGGGAGCGAACCATCACCTTGTCGGCAACGCCCATTAATGTGGCCGATGAACTGGAGAAAAATCTCTACTCATCTGTTCAGTCCTGTCTGATGACATCTGCAACACTTTCCACCGGTGGTGATTTTAAATATGTCCGCCAGCGGCTGGGTCTGCTCGATTCTGATACTGCCCTCTGCTTTCATTCGCCCTTTGACTATCAGGGAAGAACTCTGTTATATGTACCGGAGAATGGTTTTCCGGAAACCAATGCTGCAAATTACAATTCCATGCTTTGTGAACGGGTGTATGACCTGCTCACCATCAGCAGAGGCCGGGCCCTTGTTCTTTTTACCAGTTTTAAGGCCATGGATTCACTGGCAGACTATCTGCAAGACAGGTTGCCGTTTCCACTCCTTGTCCAGGGGACGGCCTCGCGGCAGGCACTTCTGGAGCAGTTTCGGGAAAATACAGACTCGGTTCTTCTGGCCGTTGCCAGCTTCTGGGAAGGTGTTGATGTGGCTGGTGAATCTCTAAGCTGTGTTATAATTGATAAACTGCCCTTTGAAGTGCCAAGTGATCCGGTTATTCAGTCACGGATGAAGGCGATTGAGGCTGCGGGTGGGAAACCTTTTTTCCAGTTTCAGGTACCCCGTGCTATTTTGAGTCTTAGACAGGGCGTGGGGCGTCTGATGCGCTCTGCCACTGATCGGGGTATTATCGGAATTATGGATATTAGCTTGTATTACAAGGGCTATGGACGCATGTTTCGGGCAAGTCTACCGGATTCTCCCGTTGTCCGGAGCCTTGGCGAAATAGAAGATTTCTTTAGTGTTGATAAAAGATAGAAAAGGTCTCCTTTATGTGTGCGAAAGCAAAAACAGACAGTGCAAAAGATCAGCTTATGACGGCAATTGCTCCCCAGGTCGCCAGGATAGAGGATGTTATGCGACAGGATCTGGAGGAAGCGCTGGCAGGGGCTGATCCGCTTCTCGTTGAGATTATTGAATATGGTATCTTTAACGGGGGTAAGCGACTGCGCCCTCTATTGCTGGTCCTGGCTGCGAAGTTGTGTGGTTTGACTGGTGATGGGATATATAAGCTCGCCATTGCCTTTGAGTATCTGCATGCGGCAACACTCTTTCACGATGATGTGATTGATCGGGCAGACATCCGTCGCGGCAAACCTTCGGTGAATAAAAAATTTGGAGAAATTGCAGCGATTCTGGGTGGTGATTTCCTCCATTCCCGTTCCATGTTTCTGGTGGGCAGCCATGCTGGAGCCAAGGGGCTTGACATCTTTTGCCGGGCAACCAATGCAATGGTTGATGGTGAGTTTTTACAACTTCGTAATGCCAGAAATCACAATCTCTCCGTTGCTGACTACTATAGCGTCGTAAAGGGGAAAACAGCTCTTTTCCTTGCCGCAACCTGCGAAATCGGGGCCCTGGTTGCAGAAGCTTCTCCAGGGGAACAGCGGGTCTTAGCAGAGTACGGTCTGAGTCTTGGTACTGCCTTCCAGATCGTTGATGATCTCCTTGATTACCAGGGGGATGCAGGTCAAACCGGAAAGGCGGTGGGGAATGATTTTCAGGAAGAGAAGATGACCCTGCCCCTTATTTTAGCACTGCAGAGTGCAGACACCTCCGACAAAAAGAGACTCTTATTTTTATTACAGGATGAGCAAGCACGGCAAAACGGTATTGAGGAGGCTTCCAGTCTGATAGCAAAATATCATGGTTTTGCCTCAAGCCGTGGACAGGCCGAACAGCTTATTGCAGAGGCCGTATCCGCTTTATCAATTTTTACCGACACATCAGTTGCTCATTTTGTGGATATCCTGCGGGCACTGGCAGGATATGTGTTGAGTCGAAATAAATAACATCAGCAGTGTATCTTTTACACAACATATTGAAAGTAGAATGAGAAAAACAAAAGCAAAAACAAAAAAGAAAGCACCTGTGCGGAGAAAAAAGAAAAATAGCAAAGGCCGATTGCTTGCCGTCAGGCTGTTGTCTTCTCTCCTCCTCATTGGCTTGTTGTTATTTTCCATGGGGGCCGCCGGGTATGTGATTTTTTTCAGAACAGCTGTTGCCCATGGAATGTCTGATGTGGCAGAAATGGGTACGCTCACTTTTGAAGAGCCATACAGCAGTATTCCTGAACTGCCTGCAGATATCGCCAGAGTAGAGGACAGCAGTTTACCTCTGGTGGCCATTATTATTGACGATATGGGCTACCATAAAAAAATTGGCTCTGATTTGATTGGCCTGCCCTTAAATCTGACTTTTTCTTTTCTTGCAGCTGCCCCGTTTTCCAAAGAATTGGAAGAAGAGGCCTTTCAGCATGGAAGGATCATCTTGTTGCATTTACCGATGCAACCCAAAGGAAAGAACTGGGATCCTGGTCCCGGGGCACTACTTTTAAATCAGGATCCCGAAGAGCAGAAGAAGATTTTTTATCAGAATCTTGTTGCCGTTCCCCATGCGGTCGGTCTCAACAATCATATGGGCTCGCTGTACACAGAAAAC
>JAOZKX010000422.1 GCA_029935135.1 Desulfocapsa sp. | reverse complement strand
CCTTGGGGAGGTGGAGTTTCACTCTGATCCGTGAGTCAAACTGAGTACCATCATGTTTCCGTGTTCCTGCATCAAGTCTCACCCGCAAAGTTGTCCTATTCTCTTCAACAAGAAACTGCTCGGTATCAAAAAATGAATCAAACCATGTTGCTGCACTCAGCACTGTTTCTGAAACATACGAGTGGGCCGCATCAACCTCTTCTATGGTTTCTGCTGCAAAAAAAGGAACGGGATCTTTTTCACCGCGGATCACCTCTTTTGCTTTGGATGGATCCACTAAGGTAAGAGGGTCATCTGATGCTGTACAGAGTACCGGCAATAAGGCAAAAAGACAGATCATCCCCCCCATAAGAATCGGGAGAAAGCCATTCTTTCGCATACTACCTGTTCCTGAATGATCACTACAGATCTGCCTTCTGTACATTTCTTACACCTGGCCTTGTTTTTACCCGTTCACACAAACCATTGCAGTGCTCCATTTCCACAAACAGAACAATGGGTTTTCATCCTGACAATCATATAATAGCACACTGTACAAGCAGAAGTATATTCTTTTGCAGCCACCTCACTATCGATGGAACTCCAAAGAAATTACAGGTTGTACGGTAAAATCACAAGAAATGAGAACAACAATTGGAATAAAAGAATACAGCGCAGAACAGGGTATGACTCTCCTTTAAAAGTTGGAGAGAGAGCTGAAATACAGGCTGTAAATGCAGATTGGTTTGAGCAGAGAGATTGATTTATTGCATTGCTTTCATCGTGGCCTGCCTTCCTGGTTATGATTCTTGGGTAAAATTTTATTTCACCGTAAACTACATTGCGAGGATGGCAGGCCATATGTTTAACAGGCCAGAAAATATCTAATGAGTCATAGTAAACAGTTCGATGGGTGGTCCATGAATAACAGCATTTACCCATTCTTTAAGATTTCTGTTTAGAGTATGTACTGTTCCTCCCGGTTTATTCCCGTCGTCAGCGCAGGCAGCATCAAACAGCTCCCTTGGCACCTCAATCTTGGCCAGCTCTTCTGCCCCCTCAAGGGTTCGATGGAGAAGGGTAACAACCGGTGGCTCCGTCTCCCAGTCAAACAGAACAAAATAAAATGCTTCATCATGGCTACTTGAGACAAAATCGTTGCCACGAGTCCAGCCTGACCCCCACTCCAGATACATCTCCACAGCTTTTTCAGGGGTCATTGCCCAATCGATACTGTTGACAAGATTTCTATCTTTCTGTATTTCACTAACACTCAGCATATCGCACCTCCAGTTGAGAAAGAACCCCTAGTCTATATCGGAATAGTATCCATTCCCTTCGAAGAGTCAAATAAAAATACCACTCAGTGGTATTTTTATTTGCTGAGCAGGTATGCGACAATCTGTTACAGCAGGTATTTAATCAGAACAAATCCACCAATCAGGAGGACAATAAAGAGGGTGGACAGGATATTGAAATATTTTTCTATATAAACCTTTACCGGGGCACCAAACTTCCAGATAAACCCGGCAACGAGAAAAAATCTGGCTGAACGGGCAACCAGAGAGACCAGCATAAAAGTGGGGAAATTAATATGAAAGGCACCGGCTGTAATCGTAAACAGCTTATACGGCAACGGGGTAAAACCGGCAGCACCAACTGCCCAGGCATCATATTTTCGATAGAGTTCCTGTACTGTGAGATATTTGTCGCTCAGGCCATACAGCTCCATAATCGACTGTCCCAGGCTGTCCATAAACCACATCCCCAGACCGTAGCCAAAGGCTCCACCTAAAACAGAACCAACAGCACAGACAGCGGCAAACTTAAACGCTTTTTTGGGGACCGCAATACAAAGAGCAATCAAAAACACATCGGGTGGAATGGGAAAGAAGGAAGATTCCACAAAGGCGATTAAAAACAACACCCATATCCCATACGGGGTCTGCAGCCACTCCATACACTGATCGTACAACCTGTGCATCAACGACTTCTTTTTTTCATTCTCAGACATATATTTCCTACTCCGCCCAGCCTTGTTCACCGATCAGACTGACAAAACGCACATTTTCAAGATGCTCTATGTGAACGACACCATCTTTTTTTGTAAGAAGTTGCAGCGCCTGCACTTCTCGTTCCCCCACAGGGATTACCAGTCGACCGGGGTCTGCAAGTTGTTCCACCAGTGCTTTTGGAATATTGGGACCGCCAGCAGTCACTATAATGGCATCAAAGGGGGTATACTCGTCCCAGCCAAGGGTTCCATCATCAAGACGCGACAGGATATTATAGTAATGGAGTTGGTCAAAAACTCTGCGGGCACCAGCAAGGAGGGTATTGATCCGTTCGACGGTGTAGACTTTTTCACAGAGTCTTGACAAAACAGCAGCCTGATAGCCGGATCCGGTACCAATCTCCAGAATCTTCTCCGTCCCCTTTAACTGCAGAGCCTGAGTCATCGCCGCCACGATATAAGGCTGAGAGATTGTCTGATCACTGGCAATGGGAAGGGGATGGTCACCATAGGCCCTTGCCTGCATGG
>JAOZKX010000421.1 GCA_029935135.1 Desulfocapsa sp. | reverse complement strand
TTGCAGCTCTCTTACTGCAGAACAATCCGAATCTGTTTATGCTGCTTTTTCCTCTCTCCGGACTCGTCCTTGCCTCCAAGGAAATTGCAATACCGGGAATTCTTCTTGAAATTTCCAATGACAATAATCGAGCCATCTATACTGGCATCAGCGGTGCCGGAAGTGTGGCAACCATTATTTTTCCAATTGCAGCAGGTGCCTTGATTACTGTTATCGGATTTACGCCTGTTTTTATTGTTGCAAGCCTGCTTGTTCTGTCGAGTTTTTTGTTTTCAGCTAAAATACATTGTAGAGGATCCAGGAGCACCTGAAATACAGCCCTTTTGTCCAACCGTGTGTTCCGGATATGAGAGATACTTTTTACTGGAGAAAAAGATAAAATGTATTCAAAGAGTCTGGCTGAGTTCTGCTTTCGTATTATTTGTTGATCTGTGTTGAATTCTTCGTAGCATTTCCAGTATTCTTTAAATATCTAAACAAGGCACCAGCTAAGGTTGCAGCTGCCATGATTTTTGGGGAGCAATGAAGAATATTTCCAATTGGTCGCTGATTATGGAGCAACGCTTGGTCGTGGTGGAAATCTTATCGGACAGAAGGTGATGTGTGGTGGGAAGCAACGCACACTATATTAAAGTAGGCTGGCTGATTGACGGTAGTGGCGCACCGGTGCAGAAAAAAAGAGTGCTGACTGTGAAAGATAGTGTCATTACAGGGATTGCACCTTTCAATGACAGCGAGAGCCCTGATCCGCAATTAACCACTGACCTGTCCCATTGCACCATTCTCCCGCCTCTAATTGATTGTCATGTCCATCTCGCCATGTCCGGCACCATAGATCCACAGACCAGAAAACAGCAACTTTCAGTAGGGTACGATGAACTGGAACCTCGTATTGCGGAACTGCTGCATTGTTACTTCAGCCATGGTGTCCTTGCTGTGCGGGATGGGGGAGACAGGAATGGGCATGTACTGCGCTACAAAAATGAAAGAGAGAGCAACGATAAAGATCCGGTGCTCCTGAGAACAGCAGGACGGCCATGGTATCAGCAAGGTCGATATGGTGCGTTTATTGGCCGTTCCCCTGCGCAGGGTAAGACACTGGATTCCGCTTTTGCACAGGAGGATGATGGCGCTGATCATGTTAAACTAATTAATTCGGGCCTGAACAGTCTGGCTGAATTTGGGAAAGAAACAGCGGCTCAATTTTCCCTGGAGGAAATAAAGGCGCTTGTTGTTTTTGCTGGGCAGAGAGGGAAAAAGGTGATGGTACACGCCAACGGAAAAACGGCGGTTCGTTCGGCTCTCGAGGCGGGCTGTCACTCCATAGAGCATGGTTTTTTCATGGGCAGGGAAAACCTGCGGCGTATGGCAGATGAGCAGATAGTCTGGGTACCCACGGCCGTAACCATGAAGGCCTTTCTGGACAATTTGGATTCAAGTGATGGACAAAGCTCAAAGGCTGTGATTGCACAGACTCTGGAGCATCAGCTGCATCAGATTGCCATGGCAAAGGAGTTTGGGGTACCTGTTGCCCTGGGAACAGATGCCGGCTGTAGCGGAATTCTCCATGGTGAGTCCGTGATTGCAGAACTGAAACTTCTCATGAAGGCTGGTTTTTCCCTGGTTGAAGCCATAGGTTGTGCATCATACAACGGGGCACAACTCCTTGGCCTGGAGGAGATCGGTCTTGTTGCCAAAGGTCGGCTGGCTAATTTCATTGTTGCGCGGGGCACCCCGGCAATGCTGCCGAGAAAGCTTCCCTGTCTTGAGGCGATTTATCTGGGTGGAAGACCTTGTGAGAAGAGATTTTTTAACAAAAGCTAGGTGTGTTCATCCAGAAATTGCCTTTTTCTTCTAACTCTTTGCTATCTATCCCAATTACTGCATCACGAGGAAAATTAAAACCCCTACATATCAATAAGGTGCGAGGTGCGTGTCCCCTTGAAGGGTGCTTATAGTTCTTCAAAGTACCCTTCGTAACAACTTCGGCAACCTGGGCATGGAGTATCGGAAACAGTTTGCCTTTAATTATGTTATTTTCTTATTGTATCGCATTATTTGGCCATAGCTGGCAGGAACATTGACCAGGGGAATTTTAAAAACCTAGCCGTGCAGTTTATATCTGAGGTCATAGTCATAGTTCCATTCTCACAGTCGGTATCGCCCGACCATCCTGTAAACCTGGAGCCGGACTCAGGGATGGCAGTAAGGGTGACCTGAGTGGCATCACCATAGAGTTCGTTGCAATCTAATCCACAGGTAATCCCTCCGGGAACAGAGGTGACAGTTCCTTTTCCATTCCCCTCCTTTGTAATACTTAATTGCCATGCGGTAACTGAGGTCGTCGTAAAAGAGACTTCAGTGCCGTAGGTTGTGCCTGTAGTGTTAGTTGCATAGGCCCGAACATAATAGGTCGTGCTCTTGGACAGGCCTGTGATTGAACTGGAAAATGGATTTGTAGTTGAAGCTGCACCCTCTGTTGTGCGGTTGTCAGCCGTGGTCGGAGTCCCTCCTGTGTTCCAG
>JAOZKX010000420.1 GCA_029935135.1 Desulfocapsa sp. | reverse complement strand
CGATGGTACTGCATGGGTGACTGTGTGGGAGAGTAGGTCGCTGCCGATTTCTTTACTAAAAAGCCCCAATCAGATCTTTCTGATTGGGGCTTTTTTTTTGTTAAAAAAAACTGGTGTCAGGTTTTAGGTGTTGGGTATTGGGTTTAAAGACCAAGGGCTTTTATCTTTTACCCAATACCCAACACCTAAAACCCGATACCCTTCTTTTAACCAATTACCTCTTTTACCATCTGCCCGAGTTGTTGAAGGGAATAGGGCTTTTTCACAAAACCCCCTACCCCACATTGTAATGCACTTTTCACATCATCACTCTCCGAGAAACCGCTCGCAATAATCGCTCTCTGAGAAGGATTGTGTTTAATGATATTTTGAAAAGTCTTTAATCCATTCATCCCAGGATCCATTATCATATCCAGAAGAACAAGACCTACCACCTTCTCACGAAGAATTTCCACCGCTTCCTCCCCACTTGAAACAGTTTCTACAGTATATCCAAGCAGTGTCAACATTTCTGATGCGATCTCTCGCTGCTGCCGGTCATCATCAACCACAAGAACAGATCCCCTTCCCTTTAGACTTTCTATATCTGTATCGACCTCCTCCTTTACACTTTCGTCCCCTGAAGCATGTAGATATACGGTAAAGGTTGTCCCACTACTATCACTCTCCACATTAATTATGCCATCATGGTCCATAACCGTATTCCAGACGATGGCCAGTCCTAGACCAGTACCACTCCGCCCCATGACTTTACTTGAATAAAATGGCTCGAATATATGTTTAAGAGTATTCTCGGGTATTCCGGTACCAGAATCTTTAACAGTGAGGACGATAAAATCTCCACCATGAACCAAAGTTTCAAGATCACCTGGTAACAGAGATCTATTTTCAGTCCTTATAAATAGTGTCCCATCTCCTTCTATCGCTTCGATTGCATTGGTCATCAGGTTCATCAATACTTTTTGTATATGTATGGGTGAACAATTGATAGTCCACAGTGCTGAATCAAGATCAGATTGTATCGTTACGGTTGGATATAGAGAAACAATCTTTTTAAATTCTAATGAATCCACATAGTCGTTTATAAGTGTATTCAATGAGTGCACTTCTTTAACCGTTGCAACTCCACGCGCAATGGTCAACAGATCTGAGACGACAGCCGCTGCTCGTTTACCTGATTTCTGAATGGACAAAATCGGTTTATAGAAGGGGTCATCCTTTGATAATTGGAGAAGTAAAAGATCGGGATAACTGACAACACCAGACAGAATATTATTCAAATCATGAGCTACTCCTCCAGCCATTAGGCCGATGGCTTCCATCTTCTCTTTTTTCTGAAGTTTTTCTTCGGCCGCTATTCGTTTAAATTCAGCTTTTTTCTGATCAGTAATATCACGGGCAACATGAACAGAGCCCATAAAATTTCCGTCATCGTCTGAAATCGGGGAAACAGTAATGGAAAAATGGCGCTGCAATTTTTCATCAAACAGTTCCGTGTGATGTGTCTTATTATCTTGTAACAGGCGCATATGAGGACAGTTCACTGGCGGAGCGTCAGTCCCATGAACTACATGATAGCATTTCCTATTAATAAGTGTTTCAATGGGAAGTTGGAGTGTATCAGCCATCGCCCTGTTTACCCTGAGAATTTGATGCTGGTCATCCAGAATCATTATCGTATCAGGCACAGCATCGAAGGTGCGTTCCCATGTTGCCTTTGCACACGACACAGCTTTTTGTGTCTTCTGCTGCTCTTCAATCATGTTATTCATATCGACTGCTAGCTTTTTGAACTCCTCAATGTGCAACTGCTCTGAATCTACTTTTTTTAACTCTTTACTGGCCTGTGAAAAGTATGTCATAAAAACCAGTAATTCTAACTGCAGTTTTCTGCTTATAAAAGTTGACCCCCAATAACTGACCGCAAATGCAAAGGCAATAAGAAGCAGTGAAATTGCGATTCTATCAAACATACGCTTTTTATGTATCGAGCGCAGAGCTGCGGCCTTGCTATCAATTTCATCCAGATACATCCCGGTCCCGAGAATCCATTCCCATTCTTCTATTGCCAGCACATAGCTTAACTTTCTTGATGGCTTTCCCGTTGCAGGATTTACAGTTGCTATATATTCAAGAAATCCTCCCCCCTCCTGAAGCCCGGTGTGATAGATTTCCTGCACCAATTTTCTTCCAGTCTTGTCCATCAGATCCCAACGATTTTTGCCAATCAGATCTTTATTGATGTGATTTAAACAGATACCATCAAATGTATGGGTGAATATATATCCACTTTTGCCATGGCGGAATTTGTCGAATCTGCTAAGGATCTCCTGCTGAGTGTTTTTTTCTATATCGCTGACATACAACCCGACACCTACCACCCAATTATAGGGTTTAAAAACCTTAACAAACGCCATCTTTTTCTTACTTTTCTCTGCCTGCATGAGTTGTGAAACTGACGGTTCGGTCCAGTAATATGAAACCAAACCACCCTCCTCCTGCCCCAGGGCCACCTCTATAAATC
>JAOZKX010000419.1 GCA_029935135.1 Desulfocapsa sp. | reverse complement strand
TCCGCTGGATAAAGGGGAATGATGGCTCTGTGCGAGCAGTTCGCCCTTGAGGAGTATTATCCCCAAGGTGCCGCATCCATGTTTCTCAGGGCGAGGGGGTAATTTTGTTTTCCTTTTCATCTCCAGCCATAAAGGCCTTTGCTCAATTTCCCACAAGCAGAAAGTCGGTTATGGTAGCCGTTCTGCAGAAAAGGGTGTATAGAGTTGCTTCCCTATCCTTCTAGCGTACAGACAGATGACAAGCAGCCCTAAAAATAGATCTATCCCCATACTGCTCCTGGTCGTGGCCATGTTGCTCTGGTCAAGTTCCTTTGTTGCCTTGAAATATGCCTTCCAGTCCTACCATCCGATGCTGGTGATTTTTGCCCGTATGCTTATCGGCAGTATCTGTTTCCTTCCCTTTATTACAACTTTTCGCAAGGTAACAATAACCCGGCATGAGCTGAAATATCTCCTGATTATGGCCATCTGTGAGCCCTGTCTCTATTTTATTTTCGAGGCTAAAGCACTTGAAAACACCACGGCCTCACAGGCGGGTATGATCACCTCCATCCTGCCGCTTCTGGTTGCTGTTTTGGCCTGGGGAATATTGCGGGAAAAAGTGAGCAGGCAGACCCGGATTGGTTTTTTGCTTGCAGTTAGCGGTGCTGTCATATTAAGTCTTGCTGCAGAAGAGAGTGCAAACGCCCCCAATCCCCTGCTGGGGAATTTTTACGAATTTCTGGCCATGGTTTGCGCCGCAGGATATACCATCTCTCTCAAATATCTCAGCAGAAATTTACCTGCTCTTTTTTTAACGGCCACGCAGGCCTTTGTGGGAGCCCTCTTTTTTCTGCCATTTGTGCTGTTTACCCATGACAGTCTGCCGGAGTTTCACCTGCCGGCTTTTCTTGCCATTATCTACCTGGGTACTTTTGTTACTTTTGGGGCATATGGCTGTTATAATTATGCAGTCGGTTGTATACCTGCCAGCCAGGCTGCCGGATTTATCAATCTGATTCCTGTTTTCAGTGTGATTATGGGTATGGTTCTTCTGGGTGAGAGGATGAATGGGATACAACTTGCAGCCTGTGCCCTGGTCTTTCTGGGAATTTATCTTAGTGGGAGTAACAAATCCAGGCCCCAACAATCTATATGAAGCGTCTATCATTTCGAATTCTGCCTATTTTGCTGCTCTGTTGCAATCTTCTCCATGCCCGTGAAGGTGCAAATCGTTTAACGGGAATTGATTCAAGGACATCAACAAATAGTGTCATTGCCTCATTTGTCTACACCCTTGATGTCAATGGAAACAGGACAGGAATTGACAAACAGCCCCCCTCGGTCACACCACTTTCCGCTCGTAACGAGACCGCAAGCTATTTGCACAATCGCTTAACCTCCATAGATACGACTTTATATGCACATGATAATGAGGGGCAACTCTCAAGGAAGCAGGGAACTACCACCACAAACTACATCTTTGATGATGCATATCGATTAACAGAAATTTCCGCTGGGACACCAATATCATATTCTTACGATGGTTCCGGCAACCGGCTCCAGGCAACTCGAAATGGGATTGAAACCCGTTATATCTATGACACTACAGGCAATCTCCTAGCCGAAACAGACAGCAGCAATGTCATCACTCGCTATTATATTCATGGTGCTGGATTATTAGCCGCTGTAACTCCTACAGATACTACTTACTGCTATCATTATGATGGAATAGGCTCAACAGTTGCCGTTACGGATAGTAGTCAGGCTGTGGTCAATTCATATAACTATACGCCTTTTGGGATGATTCTAAATGAATCAAAGACCTTTTCGCAGCCATTTAAATATGTAGGAAAGCTTGGTGTTATGGCTGAGGATAGCGGATTCTACTATATGCGCGCCAGGTATTATGATCCTGTTACCGGACGATTCATTTCTGAAGATCCTCTGGGATTTGGGGGTGGGGATGTTAATTTGTTTGTTTATGCTCAAAATAATCCGGTGATGTTTATGGATCCATTGGGACTTTTTTGGTTTAGGCAGTCTTGGCAAACGGAATTTGTTGTTGGACGTGAGAATAGTCCTTTGATCGCACCAGGTGATACAATTAGTCAATTTATTGAAGATAATGTTCCTGCAGGCCGTACCTTTGGTGAGATACATGATGGTTTTGTCGGGGCAGTTACCAGTGCCGGGATTTCAGATACTTTGGCGAATATTCCCTCAATGCTTCCTTTGTATCAGGTAGCAATAATAGTAGAAGTAGGGAGATCATTAGGCATTATCAATCAACCAACGCCATCTCCAAAGCCTTAAGAGGAAAATGAATAAATATTATTTTTCAACAAATCGTATCATTCTTATTTTTGTTCTACTATCGACGCTAGCAACTGTTTTTTTTGAGCATAGCTATGCCAACGAGCTGCTTCATAAAGGAAGTAGCTACCAAATTTGTGGCCCAGTATATGTTAGTGGTATTTATAAAAGTCTTAACAATAGGAAAATTGATAAAAGGATGGCGACGGGATCTTTAACTACTATTCGTTTTTCAGGACA
>JAOZKX010000418.1 GCA_029935135.1 Desulfocapsa sp. | reverse complement strand
CGGCAAAGGTAAAAATGGAACCTCCATTGGTGATGGGCAGATTTGTCAGAGGGACATCTGTAGGCCATACCTGATTGTTAAGAAAAGGATGAAAAGTGGCCGTGTCATTCAAATCGAGAAACACATAGGGGAACAGTCCACCGGTGTCCTCCAGTATAACATCGTGTAACCGCCAGCCAATACCAGCAGTTTCTCCCGTAACGGTTCCGATATCAACAGAACCCGATTCCACCCACAGATCAGTTGAATAACCATTACCATTTGCAGATATGTTTACACAGAAATCTTCGGTGGCCGTATCTCCAGTAAAGTTATAGACTCCATAACCGCTATCCCAGTTATAAGACATGCTTTGATCAAGAAGGAGAGTCCCGCCGCAGTTCTGCATATCTTGGGCGGGGATTAATATGGTAAATGTGGTGACAATACCGTTGAATTTCAGGATACCGGAATAGACGGTATAGGCAAAGGAGTCACTGGCGGCTGTGTTGCCCATTTCGGTTTTAGAAAGCCAGTGAGTTGAGTATATTTTGTAATTATGATTGCTCTGCATCTCTGTTGCTCCGGGACCAGCTGAGGGAACCGGCAATGCAAAGGTAACCGTCGTATGGGATGAGCCGCGTTCCGGTAGTGACCATAGAGGCGAGTGTGCTGTACGGATTGATTCGTAGACCGGAGTGTGGGTGTCATCATTACGGATAAGGGTGTAAACGATAACCAGCGGATCAGGCGGGTTTTCAAAAAGATCAAGGCCCGTAACGGACACATTTGTGGTGACAGTGACTGTCCCTGCGGATTGACCTTCGACCATGTCCAGATCACCGCTGACAGTGACCGCATCTATAATAACTTCAGATCCCTGGCAGAGTGCAGGTGCTGATAGTGAGACAAGGCAGAGAGACAGAAAGCAGAGTACGAATTGCCGGGCAGTGCAGTTCATTCTTTTTTCTCCAGAAATGAGGAACATGGCAAATGTTATATTGATAGAATATGTCGGTCGTAATTTTTTTATTTAATCCTGTGACGCCCCAGCCTGAATAGCCGGCATTATCATAATCCAGAATTTGCCCTGACCCGGAGGGACATACCCGTTCTGATCAGGTGCATTCTGTGTGTTTCTGGGATCCCACTGCAATCCATCGGCATCAAGTCCGGCCAGGGAGTTCAGGTATTCCTGCAGGTCTGTATATCCGTCATTGTCATAATCTCTGGTTGCGGAGAGTTGGCTTAAGTCATCGGGGAAATAAGCGTACTCCCAGGCATCGTCAATGGAATCACCATCCACATCCAGGATCACAACGATGGAACCATCCACAAAAGAGACGGGCAGGGCAGGGTAGGCCAAGGCCAGGTCGGCTTCTCCAGGGAGGCGACCAGTCAGTACAGGGATTTCTTCTCCGTCACTGCTGTAACCAAGGGTAGAGTTGTTGAGTACGGTTGGGCTTAAGGATATGGCAGAGGATGTTAATACGGCATCCGGCTGAATGGTGAACAGAAGGTTGAAGAGGATGGACTGAGTGGCTCCTGTTTGTACGCGTACACCGCTCAGCAATGTTGTATTGCTTTGTGTATTATGTAACAGAGGTTGGTTGTATACTGTGCCTTCGACGGTGACTTCATCAGGTGGCAGAGGGTTGGGCAGGGGAGTGATAAGGTTCCACTGTTCACTGAAAGCGGCAAAAAAAGAGGATTCTACGCTGTTTAGGCTGAGGACTGCAGCATCATAATGAACCGTAAATGTTGCCGCCGCAATATCGCCCGGCACATCAACAGTGATGGGGACAGTGATGGTGTCTCCGGCCTTGCCTGCGACATTTCCCATTGTCACCGTTGTCGCAGAGGAAATTGAGGGAAAGACCAGGGTGAAAAATACTAACCATAGTATTGATTTCATAGTTTTCTCTTTTCTGAGTTGCTGTTCTGACGAAAATGGAAAGTTACTGGTGTCCTTATTAGAATACACTTGTATGTTTTTGTAAACAGGTAAAAATGGATATCCTCCGGCACCATTTTGAGAAACTTTAATGGGAGAGGGAGGGCAGGTGAAGGTATGTTGCGGCAATAGAAGTTTGTTGACTTTATGGTGATAAAAATTTACAGCTCAGCAAAGAATATTGGTGAGGAGATATATGGCAAAGAAGAAATTTTATGCAGTGGCAAAGGGCAGGAAGAGTGGTATCTATACTTCCTGGCCCGAGGCTGAAGCACAGGTGAAGGGCTTTGGTGGGGCGAAGTACAAGGGGTTTGTCAGTCGTTCCGATGCGGAAGTATGGATGGAAGATCCGCAGTGGGGGGCAACAAAAACAAAAAAGAGATCTGCTGGTAAAGTGTGTCCCAGGCAAGTAGCAGTTCCCTCCGATCATATAGTAATCTATACCGATGGTGGGGCCATTAATAATCCAGGGCCAGGCGGATATGGAGCTGTTATTCAAAAAAATGGGGTGGAACAGGAGTTGTCTGGAGGGTACCGTTTGACCACGAATAATCGTATGGAACTTATGGCATGTATCAAGGCGCTGCAGACGCTTGGCAGCAACGA
>JAOZKX010000417.1 GCA_029935135.1 Desulfocapsa sp. | reverse complement strand
GAACCGGGCCTGGACATTAATGACCTTATGCATGCAGACTTTTCGGGCAATGGTGTTGTCAGTCTTCTTGATGCCTCCACCCTGTATTCCAACCCGAAAATTTACTCCACCTTTCTCCTCTGGCTACTCTCTGAACTTATGGAAGATCTGCCCGAACGAGGTGATGCCCCGCTGCCCAAACTGGTCTTCTTTTTTGATGAGGCCCATCTATTGTTCAAAAATGCCCCAAAAGCACTGCTGGATCGAATAACCCAGGTTGTGCGCCTGATCCGTTCCAAAGGGGTGGGGATCTTTTTTGTCAGCCAGTATCCAAATGATATTCCGGATGAAGTCCTTGGCCAGCTTGGCTGTCGAATTCAGCATGGACTGCGCGCCTTTACGCCAAAAGACCAGAAAGCAGTCAGGGTGGCCGCCCAGACATTTCGCCAAAACCCGGATATTGACACCGAAAAAACCATCACCGAACTGGGAGTTGGGGAAGCACTGGTCTCCACCCTGGACCCCAAAGGACGCCCCACCATGGTCGACTGGTGCCTGCTTGCCCCGCCGCATTCACAGATCGGTCCCATCAGTGCAGCAGAAAAAAACGATGTAATGGCCAAGTCTCCCCTCAAGGGGCGATATGACACTCCTCTGGACAGAGAATCGGCCTATGAACTTCTCATTGAACGGGAAGAAAAGCTCAAACAAAAACGCCAGGAGGCTGCTGAGGAGCTCGCAAGAGAGAAACTGGCGGTCAAAGCCGAGAAGTCTCAATCCAGAGGGTCTGGACGACAGCGCCAGTCAGCAGGTGAAGCGATGATCAAATCTATTGCCAGAAGTTTTGGCTCCCAGATTGGCCGAGCCATTGTACGCGGTATCCTGGGTTCCATCATCGGAAAAAAACGATGAGTGACACTGACCCATCTCTCTGTCCTGGTTGTAACGGCACCGGCCAGGTAAGTTTTTTTGGAGGCGTCAGCCGCTTTCAGTTCAGCTATGACGAGTGTCCGGAATGCAGTGGAACTGGATTTATCAGCCCACCCAAAAAAGATACCATTCTTACGGGAGAGCAGATAGCTGCAACATGTGGGCTTTCTCCCCGCAATGCAGATAAATTTCTGACCAGCCTCTCCCGGATACTCTTGCGCAGCCTGGAAAAAGGTGAGCAAATACAGCTAAGAGGTTTTGGCAGCTTTGTCCCTGTTTACTCAAAAACAAAGAAGAGAGCGCTTCATTTCAAACCTGCAAAAAATTTACTTCCCTGAACCACTCTCCACATTGTAACGCTTTCTCCCCTGGATTTCTTCTTGCTTTTCCCTGAAACGGCCCATATACTTTTCCTGTGAGACGCTCTCTAATCAGGCTATTTTATCTTCAGGCAGGAGTAATAGTATGTGGAATATAACCATCGATAAAGAGAAATGTAACGGCTGTGGCGAGTGTGTAGAAAACTGTCCCGGAGAAGTATACGAACTGGTAGACAATAAGGCAGTTCCAAGCAACCCGGATGAGTGTCATGGCTGTCAGACCTGTGTAGAACTGTGTGATGAAGATGCTGTTACCGTTGAAGACGAATAAATATTTTTCCTAATATCCCTTCCCCCCTTTACATATTGCCACACAGTGGTAATGTATAGTAATTATTATCACTGACATTCACCATTCCTACTTACTGGAAAGCAATTGAAATCTTTCTACTTATCATTCGCTCTCGGCTGTGGCTGGCTGCTCAGCCCGGAATCGCTGGTTATCGCTGGCAACAGTGGCGGCAGACTGGGCTGGCTGTCCCTTGTTTTTTTTGCAGCAGTGCTGTTGCTTATTAGCATCTGCAGCCGCCTTCTTGCTCATCAGCAACTACCAGCGGTCCCGGGAAAAGAATTTATTATTCTGCAAAAACTGAGTGGAACGATTCCAGCGGTAAGCCTGAGCATTGCTGCCTGTCTACCTCTGACAATACTTGCTGCCACCGGACTCCTTGTTACCTCTGGCTATACCTTTAATGAAGTCTTTTTGTACTGGTTTCCAAATTTTGGTTTTGCCTTTCTCCTCCTGGCACTCCTCACCCTTCTCCAACTATTGCCTGAGAAATACATCCACTGGGCCCAGATCTGTTTTGTGACACTGGCGGCAGGAGGACTGCTCTTTCTCTCCCTCTACGGCATACTGACTCCAGAAAAAGCTGTCAGCGAAATTGTGCAGCAGCCCGCACATTTTTCCCCTGCAACAGCATCTTCGCTTCTCGTCCTTTTTGCGGCCATCACCCTGGCGCCGCAGAAACAGAAGATCCATACCCTTGTCCCGCTGGCAGGCGGCACCATTATCTTCCTCTGGATGCTTGCCTCCCTCCTCTATGTATCACCGGATCGACTTGCCGACTCAACGATACCCTATATGACGGCAGCAAGAAAAATCATGGGTGATCCCGGGCGACAGATTATGGGTGTTGTTGTTATCAGTGGAACGGCTGCTGCAGTAAATGGCTTGATGCTTCTCACAAAACAGATGTGTTTCTCTATTTCCCCAGCCCTCCTGCCGCAGCAAGGCAGGCGCTGGTTGCTTCCTCTTTT
>JAOZKX010000069.1 GCA_029935135.1 Desulfocapsa sp. | reverse complement strand
CTCTCCGACAATATCTCCGCCGCGAACAGTCTGCACTCCTATCTCTTCCACAGTCCGTTCACCGATAATACCATTTCGTTCATAGACACCGACTTTTCCCAGATCCCTATTCACTCCTGAGGCCGCCATTTCAGCAATTTTCAGGGCTGTACCGGATGGGGCATCTTTTTTCTTGTTATGATGAAGTTCAACAATCTCAATATTGTAATCATCGCCAAGAATAGCAGCTGTCTTAGCTGCCAGTTTGAAGAGTACATTCACTCCAACGGCCATATTGGGAGCCTGGACACAGGGAAAATCAGCAGAAAGTGCTTTCAACTCTTCCAGATTTTCCGCACTTAAACCAGTGGTACCTATGACCATTGCAGTTTTATGGGCAGCGGCAATTTTGGCAAAGCCCATGGTTGCAGCATGAAAGGTAAAATCAATGATCACATCACCTTTCTCAATGACTGCCTCAAGCCCTTCCTCAATTGTCACACCGGCTGCTCCCCAGCCCCCCATTTCACCTGGATCCCGTCCAATGGCCGGACTGCCGGAAGCCTCAAATGCAGCAGCATAATTCAGATCGGGATGCTGACTGATCATATATCCAATCCGCTGTCCCATCCTGCCGGCGGCACCTGCAACAATTACATTAATCATTTTTTATTCCCTCAGCTTTTCGCCCTGATATTTTACAGAAGCCCTGCATTCTTCATTTCCCGGGTCACCGTTTCCAACGCCCCATCATCGATGGCGGTGAGAGGCAGACGTGGCAGACCGTCTTTGATCTTGCCCATAAGTTCCGCACCTTTTTTGGCAGGAACAGGGTTGGGAGCTGCAAACATGGATGTCATCAGAGGAAAGAGCTTATAATGGATCTCATTGGCCTTCTTGATATTTCCAGCCAGAGCTGCTTCCATAAGATCTGCCATTCCCCGAGGATGAACATTGGAGGTCACAGAGATAACGCCCTTCCCACCGACAAATACTGTGGGCATAGAGGTAAAATCATCACCGGAGAGGATAATAAAATCATCCGGACACTGACGAACGACCTCACTGATCTGCTGCAGGGAACCGGAGGCCTCTTTCACACCAATAATATTTTTCAACTCTGCCAAACGGGCAACGGTCTCTGGCAGCATATTAATTGCTGTACGACTGGGTACATTGTAGAGAAAGGTTGGTATCTCCACAGCATCAGAGATGGTCTTAAAATGCTGGTACAGACCTTCCTGGCTGGGTTTATTGTAATAGGGAGTCACAGAGAGTACCGCATCGGCACCACTAGCTCTGGCACTTTCAGTCAGTTCAATGGCCTCTGCCGTATTATTGGCACCGGTTCCTGCAATAACAGGAACACGACCGTTAACAGTCTGCACAGTAAGCTCAATCACCTTTTTATGTTCCGCAAAGCTCAATGTGGCAGATTCACCAGTTGTTCCACAGGGGACAATACCATGGGTCCCGCCGGCAATCTGAAATTCAATAAGGTCCACCAGACCCTGTTCATCAAGCTCATTGTTAATAAACGGAGTAACAATTGCAACTATCGCACCGTGATACTTTTCCATAATGTCTCCTGAATCTCTATATTCTATTACTGCTTTTCATTTAACCAAAATTCACAAACCTGAAACCCAATACCCAATACCTATTTTATGGCTTCTTCCGTCAGCTGACCGATATAAATAATCTTTGCCGGTCCCTGCAGGTATACATTTTCTGCACTGCCGTCATCCTGCAGATCAAAAACAATGGTGAGCGTATCCCCTCCGGTTGTTGTAACAGTGACGGGTGAGGAGGCAATGCCCCTGGCGGCTGCAAAAATAGCAGACGCTACAGCACCGGTACCACAGGCCATGGTCTCCGCTTCAACGCCCCGCTCATAGGTACGCACGCGAATAGAGCCATCAGCCAGGGACTGAACGAAGTTTACATTTGTACCGGCTGGCTGAAACAATTCATCATAACGCACCTCATGTCCCCACTCCTGCACCGCAATCTCTGCATCTGCATCCATAAACAGAACAGCATGAGGAACACCGGAATTCATAAAAGAGAGTTCCCGTTTTTCTCCACCCAGTTCCACTGCGAGTCCACTGCGAAAATCAACAGGTGGGGTCATCAACAGACTCACCCCGTCATCATCGAGGATTTCCGCCTCAATCACTCCGGCAAGCGTCTCAAAAGACATTTTCTTAGCGGCAATTCCACGGGCGAAGGCAAAACGGGCAGCACAGCGGGCTCCATTGCCACACATTTCCGCCACAGACCCATCTCCGTTATAAAACTGCCAGCTGAAATCCGCCCTTTCAGAATTCTCAATAAGGATCACCCCATCGGCCCCGACAGAAAACATCCGTCGACACACCTGGCGGACAAACTCAGGTTGCTTCTCCGGTGCAATCAGTTGGCGGCGATGATCAATCACTATAAAATCGTTACCGGTACCACTCATCTTGGCAAATGTTACCGGGAATTCAATATCCACTGTTCTCTACTCTCCAGAAAAATCAGGAATCATTTCACCCTGAATAAGGGATTCCACAGTCTCCCGCTCGCGGATGACTGCAAACTTATCACCGGAAACCATCACTTCGGCAACTCGTGGTCTGGAGTTGTAGTTTGAGGCCATGGTAAATCCATAGGCCCCGGCACTCATCACAGCCAGTAGGTCACCCTGCTCAACTTCCGGAAAATCACGATCTTTCCCTATAAAATCACCAGTTTCACAGATAGGCCCAACGATATCCACAGTTTTCCTGTTCTTCGTTTTTTCCTCTACCGGTTGGATTTTATGATAGGCATCATAGAGACTGGGGCGGGTTAAATCATTCATTCCCGCATCCACCACGACGAAATGTTTCTCTTTTTCTCCACCCCGATTGGTCTTGGTATACTGTACTTCTGTCACCAGTATACCGGCATTTCCTACAATCACCCTGCCCGGTTCAAAGATCAGTGTTGCCTGCAAATCAGTCAGCTCTGCTTTAATATCTTTTGCATACTCCCGGGGGTGAGGCGGTTTTTCATCGTCATAGACAATACCGACACCACCACCGAGATCAATATATTCAATAATAATTCCCTTATCAGCCAGCCTTTGGATAAAGGCTTTAACCTTCCGCAGTGCCTCAATAAAGGGGGAAATAAGTGTTAACTGTGAGCCAATATGACAGCTGACCCCCTTCACGGCTATATTTTCCATTTCTGCGGCCTGTACATAAAGATCCACTGCTTCAGAAATGGGGATGCCGAATTTATTTTTGGCAAGTCCGGTGGAAATATAGGCATGGGTTTTTGGGTCCACATCCGGATTCACCCGAAATGCCACAGGAGCCTGTAGCCCCATATCTGCAGCCACCATATTGAGACGATACAACTCCTGCTCCGACTCAATATTAAAAAGCAGAATACCACTCTTTAGTCCATAGCGGAGCTCATCTTCTGTCTTGCCGACCCCGGAATAAATGATACGCCTTGGATCTACTCCTGCCTGCAGAGCACGATATAATTCTCCTCCGGAGACAATATCCGCGCCGCCGCCAAGACCTGCAAACAATGACAGGATGCCAATATTCGAGCAGCTTTTCACAGCAAAACAGGTCAGGTGGTCAATATCTGCAAAGCCCGAATCGAAGGCCTCAAAGTGCCTGACCAATGTTGCCTTTGAGTAGAGATAGAATGGTGTGCCCACCTCTTTAGCAATCTCACTGACTGCTATCTCTTCACAAAAAAGAGTACCGTTTTTATATTCAAAATGATTCATAACAAATAGTCCGTACTCTTCCTTTTAATGCCGAACGCCGACTTCACGTGATGTATCACTTTCATTAGCAGGATCTGCTGTGTCATAGGCAGTAATTGTATAAAAATAACCGGTATCAGCAGCAACATCCGTGTCCTCGAAAATACTGTACACAGCTGAAACATTTCCAACAGCTTTCGACTGCTGCTCATCTGCTGCACGACGATACACCTTGTAGCCCTTTACATCGGCTGCTCTGGATTTATCCCAGAACACCTTAATACCATCTGCGGTCTGCACCACTGTTATACCAGTGGGAGATTCAGGGGGCTGCAGGTCAACTGGAACACCGTTTACGACATCGGATACTCCACCCGTTACGGCATCTTTAGCCACCATCAATACAGACTGTACCTGATAGGAATAAGTCACGCCATTCGTCAATCCTGCATCCATAAAACGGGTGTCACTCACCGGAGTACCCACATCAACAAAATTCTTTCCATCCTGACTACGCTGCACCTGATAAAGAATTGAATAGTCAGTAGTCTGTCCATCAAGCAACTGGCTCACCTGCTGCCAACTGACCACAACACTGGAATCTGCGACATCTACCAGCACCCCTTCCGGTTTTTTTGCCGGCGTATGCCAGACAAAAGAAACTATGTTTGAGTCACCACTTGCTGCCCACCAGCTGGTTCTGGCATTCACCTTAAAAAAGTATTTATGACCGGAACGTAAAAGAGCCGTTTCGTAACTGCCCCGCCGATCATTTTCCGGATCTACAATTCCACCCGGCACCACCACAGCTTCTGAAAATGGTATGGGACAGGTAGCACAATAATCAGCAACAGGAACCACAGCCCGATACACATCAAAGGTAGTAATATCACTAAGATCAGTTCCTTTAATAGTCTCTTTGGGGAAGGTCCAGTCAAGGGTTACCCCCTTCTCATTCACAGAATAGCGTAAATCCTCAATGGCTTTTGGCACAATAGCATCGGGAGGCACAGGGGCCGTTTTTTTACCACAGCCTCCAACCAGAAAAAGAGTTCCTGTGAGGAATAATACTCCTGCTAACTGCACTTTAGACACCATTTTCAATCTCCATCGGACATTTGTTTTTCAGCTCTTGCCACAGCTTCTTCCACCCGTAAGCCTGCAGTTCCACCAGTCGATATCCTGGAATTTACAGACCCTTCAACACTCAATACTTCAAAAATATCCTTATCGATTACGGGGGAAAACTCCCGAATTTCGGCAAGGGTCAAATCTGTCAGTTCACAGCCTTTTTCAATACAAATGGCTACTGCCCGCCCCACAATACCATGCGCCTCTCTGAAGGGAACATTATGGAGAACCAGATAATCTGCAAGGTCAGTGGCAGTCATAAACCCAGTTTGGGTTGCCTCTTTCATCCTCCCGGTATTAAACTGCAGGTTTGCCAGCATTTCAGCCATGATGGCAAGGGAGGCGGACACCGTATCCACAGTGTCAAAAACCGGTTCCTTATCTTCCTGCAGATCCCTGTTATAGGTGAGGGGCAATCCCTTCATCAGCGTAATAAGAGACATCAGACTGCCAACCACCCGGCCGGATTTTCCACGAATAAGTTCAGGAATATCCGGATTTTTCTTCTGCGGCATAATGGATGAACCAGTGCAGAACTTGTCCGCAATCTGCACAAAAGAAAATTCCTGACTGGACCAGAGCACCAGTTCTTCAGAGAGTCGGGAAAGGTGCAGCTGAATCTGGGTGGAGCAGGAGGTAAACTCAATGGCAAAATCACGGTCACCGGAGGTATCCATGGAATTTGCCGTCACCCCGTCAAAACCCAAAATCTCAGCGACCTGCTCCCGATCAATGGGGAGACCGGTCCCTGCCATGGCCGCAGCGCCTAAGGGGAGAATATTGATCCGTTTGCGGCAATCAATAATTCGCTCACGATCACGACCAAACATCTCATAGTAGGCCATCATATGATGGGAAATAAGGACCGGTTGTGCCCGCTGCAGATGGGTATAACCGGGCATTATCTGCCCCATATACTCTCTGGCCAGCAGGACAAAGGCCCGGCGAATATCGTCAAGCAGTTCAACAAAACGGTCACACTGATCACGCAGATAGAGACGAAAATCCAGAGCAACCTGGTCATTTCGACTGCGCGCGCTGTGCAGTTTTGCTCCAGCCGGGCCGATATCATCAATAAGCGCCTTTTCGATATTCATATGAATATCTTCAAGCTCACTCTTAAAGGAAAAATTCCCCTCATCGATACGGGTCTCGATACTGCTCAATCCCTCGATGATTGAGGCCAGCTCTTCTTTGCTCAGCAGACCATTTGCTGCAAGCATGGTTGCATGCGCCTTGCTTCCCATAATATCATAGGAATATAAGCGCTGATCATAACTGATAGACTCGGTAAAGGCTTCCACCGAGGCGGCAGTCGCTCCTGCAAAACGCCCGCCCCATAGTTTTTTTGATTTTTGATTATCCACTGTGACTGTCTTTTCTATTTGTTTTGCATGGCGGCAATCTGGAGACGGAGTCCGTTTAAACGGATAAAACCACCGGCATCTGCCTGATTATAAACATCGTCTTCTTCAAATGTGGCAAAACTCTCCTGATACAGGGAGTTGTTCGATTTCTTACCCACGGCAACACAGTTGCCCTTATAGAGTTTCATCCGAACCGTGCCATTCACTGTTTTCTGGCTCTCATCCATGGTCGCCTGCAGCAGTTCCCGTTCAGGGGAAAACCAGAAACCATTATAGACAATCTCTGCATACCGGGGAACAAGGGAGTCCCGGATACGCATTACTTCACGATCCATACACATGGTTTCCAGATCCCGATGCGCATTGCGAAGCAGAGTGCCCCCGGGGGTCTCGTAGACACCACGGGATTTCATACCCACAAAACGGTTTTCCAGAAGATCCAGACGACCAATAGCATTGGCCCCAGCAACTTTATTTAGGGCCTCAAAGAGAGGCAGGGGATCCATTCGTTCACCATTAATGGCAACCGGATCACCTTTTTCAAACTCCAGCTCCAGATATGTTGGTTTATCGGGTGCATTTTCCGGAGAGACAGAGAGCTTATACATATCCTCGTCAGGCTCATTCCACGGATCTTCAAGCAGGCCTCCCTCAAAACTGATATGGAGAATATTTTCATCGGAGCTATATGGGTTCTTCTTACTCGTCGGCACCGGGATTTGATGCTGTTTGGCAAACACTTCCAGCTTTGCTCTGGAATTCAGATCCCAGATTCGCCAGGGAGCAATAATCGTCAGATTTGGATCAATCCCCAGATAGGAGAGTTCAAAGCGAACCTGATCATTTCCTTTTCCAGTTGCTCCGTGACTGACGGCATCCGCACCTTCTGCATGGGCAATACGAACCTGCTCCTTGCCGATAATGGGACGGGCAAGAGAGGTACCAAGTAGATAGGATCCCTCATAAATGGCATTACAGCGAAAGGCCGGGAAGATATAGTCTTCCACAAACTCCTTACGCAGATCAGAGACAATTACTTTTTCAGCCCCGGTTGCCATTCCTTTTTCCCGCAGCGCATCCCAATCTTCAGTCTGTCCGACATCTGCAGCATAGGCAATGACAGGACATCCATATTCCTCTTTCAACCATGTCAATATGACCGAAGTATCCAGACCACCGGAATAGGCGAGTACTATTTTTTTCACATCCATCTTATTCTCCCCTTCTTCCGATCATTATCTCTAAAATTGCCTTATGCATATGCATCTTATTTTCAGCCTGATCAAAGGCCACACAACGATCTGACTCCAGAACCTTTTCAGTTATTTCCTCTTCCCGATGTGCCGGCAGACAGTGCAATACGATAGCACCTTTCGGTGCCTTTGCCATCAATTCGTCATTAACCTGATAAGATTGAAAAATTCCAAGACGTTCTTCCTGTTCATCTTCCTGCCCCATGGAGGCCCAGACATCCACATTAATCACATCGGCTTGCGCCACTGCCTCTTCAGGGCTACGCAGAAGAGTAATTGGTTTTGTTGCCTTTGAAAGAGCAGTTTCTAAAATTTCAGCATCAGGATCGTAGCCTTCCGGACAGGCAAGCGTCAGTTCAAAACCAATACGCTCGGCAGCCTGAATCCAGGAATTTGCCATATTATTACCATCTCCCACCCAGGCGATCTTCAAATCTTCAATGGCTCCTTTTTTCTCAATAACCGTCATCACATCAGAAAGTATCTGACAGGGATGATGCAGATCGGTGAGCGCATTAATAACTGGAACCGTCGAATATGCTGCCAATTCACTCACAACATCCTGACCGAAGGTACGGACTACCATGCCGTCCACATAGCGGGACATGACCCGTGCCATATCTTTTAAAGGCTCAGACCTTGCCAGCTGCGTATCGCGGCCGGAAAGAAAAATCACCTGCCCACCCAAACCATACATGGCAGCCTCAAATGAGACCCGTGTACGGGTGGAGGGCTTTTCAAAAATCAGGCCGACACTTTTTCCTGCCAGCTGCTGATGGTCGACACCGTCCAGTTTTTCTTTTTTCAACTCAATGGCACGTGTGATAAAACCGTTGAGTTCTTCTTTAGTAAAGTCCTGTAATGATTGTAAATGTAATGCCATGAGTTTGTCTTTTTCATGAGCAGAAATAAAATTCTCTACTCTTTTACATAGATATCCCCTGACCCAATCGCCTAAAATTTAGGGGAAAGAGATCATATTTACCTAAAAC
>JAOZKX010000068.1 GCA_029935135.1 Desulfocapsa sp. | reverse complement strand
TATTGAATCGGGCGCAAATGGAGAAACTGCGCACAGGGGAGAAGAAGTCTCGCAATGATTTGCTAATTTAACACAGCTATGCGATACTTCAGCGTAGGACAGCTATAAATAAATAACATCTGTGTGCAGCACCAACTCACATCACTATGCCGAAATATAAATTCTTTCCAGCAATCCTCATCCTGTGCATCTTCTGGAGCATCTCTTTCTCAGAAGCGTATGCCCATCTCCACGAACAACATTCTGAGTTTACCCCAGAAGAGCGTACATTTATAACAAACAACCCGATACTCAAAGTGCAGTGCGCCAGGGACTGGGCACCTTATAACTTCACCGACAGGGGCAAAGCAGAGGGATTTGTTAATGATTATTTACGACTGCTGGCTCAAAAGCTGGGCATACAATTCAGCTTTGTGGCCGATCACAGCTGGAGTGAATGTGTACAAATGTTGCAGACAGATGAGATTGATCTGATCAGCAACATGACGGTAACTCCGGATCGCAACAAACTCTTTCTCTTTTCAGAGCAACCTGTTTTTGAGGTGCTTAACGGCTTATTGACGAGCACAAGCAACAACCGACTGGCTGATCTTGAAGCATTGCAGGGAAAAACAGTGGCTGTCGTCAAAGGCTATTCCCAGGAAGAACTTCTGCGCCGTCATTACCCTGACATTTCCCTGCTCCTCACCAATGATCTGCTTGACAGTATGAAGCAAGTCATCGCAGGAAAAGCCGATGCCGCTATCGGAGCCCACTCCGTATTCAATTTTCTGGCAGCAAAGCACCTTCTTTCCGAGATAAAAAGTACACCAATTACTACTAGCAATATCTTTCCCTCTGCCCCCCATCACTTTGCTGTCAACAAAAACAATCCCGGCCTGATAGCTGTTCTTGATCATGGAATGAGTCTCATCACAGATACGGAACTGTATGCGTTACAGAACAAATGGCTGAACAGTACACAAGAGATCAGCAAACAGATAATTTTTTCCAGGGAAGAGCAGCAATACCTGACAGAGAAACACGAGATTACCATGTGTGTTGACCCGGACTGGCTGCCTTTGGAAAAAATTGAGCAGGGAAAACATATCGGCATGGCAGCAGATTATATTCAGTTGCTGGAAGACTATATCAAGACCCCCATTCGTCTGATTCCCACCACAAGCTGGCCGGAAAGTATTGAGTTTGCCAAAGCGCGGAAGTGTGACATTTATTCTCTGGCCATGCCCACCGAAGAACGCCGTTCATATATGTTGTTCAGCAAACCGTACCTCCAAATCCCACTGGTCCTGGCCTCCAGGGTAAACAGCCCCTTTGTCGCTGATATTTCCTCCCTTACAGACAAAAAACTGGGCATTGTTGAGGGCTACGCCTTTGGCGAACTGCTGCGCCAAAAATACCCGAAAATGCAGATCGTCAATGTCCCTTCCCTTGATAAAGGTCTGGAGATGGTGGTGCAAAATAAAATTTATGGCTGTATCGGCACGCTGGCGACAGTTGGCTACAGCATCCAACAGAGTTTTGTCGGTGAGTTACAAATTTCCGGTAAATTTGACGAGAAATGGCAACTTGGCATTGCCAGCCGCAATGATGAACCTCTCCTGCAAGCCATATTCGATCAGGCTATCAGCAAAATTGACAAAGAAACACAGCAACAAATATTAAATAAGTGGATTTCCGTGACCATGGAAAAAGGTACGGATTACACACTCATCTGGCGTATACTTGCTCTAGTAGCAGTGGCTGTTACTCTACTGCTCTATCGCTCCTTAACCCTTAGTCGTTATAACAATCAACTCAAACAGCAGAACGCTAAAATCAGTCGTCAGGCAAAACTCCTGAAAAAAACACAAACAGCGCTACTTCTCACCCAGCAGGCCGTTGACTCCTGTGCCTTTCCGATCTGCTGGCTTCGCTCAAGCCAGAAACTGGCAGAGACGAGTATGATCCATGTCAATCAGGCGGCTGCAGATTTACTGGGCTACAGCAGAGATGAATTACTACAGCTTGCCATTACCGATATTGACACTAAACAGACGCCGCATTCCTGGGAAAATCAGCTGCAGATTCTTGAGCAAAAACAGTCCCTGGCCAGACAGACTATTTTTACCCGTAAGGATGGCTCCACTTTTCCAACTGAACTCTATATCAGCTCTTTTACCTATGAAAATGAATCCTTCCATTTTATCTTTTTCACCGATATCAGCAAGGAAAGAGCAATGGAAAAACAGCTCCATCGCTCCCTGAAAATGGAAGCCATAGGCACCATGGCCGGGGGTGTTGCCCATGACCTGAACAACATCCTTTCCGGGGTGGTCTCCTATCCGGAAATTTTAATGATGAATCTCCCCCCGGACAGTGAACTGCGAGGTCCCCTGGAGACAATCAAAGAAGCCGGTATGCGGGCAGCGGATGTAGTGGCAGATATGCTCACCGTCACCCGGGGTGTGGCTGCTGTGAAAGAGCCGGCAAACCTGAATACTCTGATCAATGATTTTTTTGATTCTCCAGAATGCCAGAAAATCACCAGCCTGCATCCAACCATCAGGTGCACTAAAAAGCTGTCTCCGGATCTGCTCAATATATCCTGTTCACAACTCCATATCAGAAAATGTTTAATGAACCTTATCACCAATGCTGCGGAGGCCATTGATGAGCAGGGCGAAATCATAATTTCAACATCCAATCAATATATTGACACTCCTGCTGCCAGGCATCAATTTATAGCACAGGGTGAGTATGTGCTTCTCACTGTCCGTGATAACGGATCAGGCATTCCGAAGAAATTTCTCCCCCATATTTTTGAACCATTTTACACCAAAAAGGTTATGGGAAAAAGCGGCACCGGCCTGGGGCTGTCTGTTGTCTTGAACACCGTCCAGGACCACAATGGCACCATCCATGTGGAAAGCGACGCTGCGGGCACTGTTTTCACCCTTTACTTCCCCGCCGATCGTGCTGAACTTGCTTCCGAACTCAAAGAACAGGTTACTGAATCCATACAGGGAAATGGCGAACAAATTCTCATCATTGATGACGAACCCCAGCAACGGGATATTGGTAAACAAATGCTCAGTGCCCTGGGCTATCAGGTAGATGTTGCCGCATCTGGTAATGATGCCCTTGCCTTCCTCAGCAAACAACCTGTCGATCTGCTGGTCCTGGATATGATCATGGAACCGGGCATGAATGGAATGGAGACCTATGAAAAAATCATCGTCCTGTGTCCTGGACAAAAGGCAATCATTGTCAGCGGCTACTCAGAAAGTGATAATGTAACAAAGGCCCAGGCAATGGGGGCCGGGGAATTTATTCGTAAACCCTATACCCTGAGACAACTGGGCCAAGCCGTTAAACACTCGTTACGAAGCACGGGCTGACACAGCAACCATGCCTTCATTACCTCTCCTGTCAGAAACGCTCTTCTTGCTTGTCCGCCCAAAAGGAAGTAAGACAACAGTTGCCCATCGCTGTTGGAAAAAATACTGTCATCCCCCAGTCCGAAACAGTGCAACATTGAACACAGAGATTGAAATTGCCCAAGAACAGAAAAAAATTTAAAGCTCCCCCCAAAAGATTTCAACCCAAAGGACTCTCTATTCTCTTTGAGGATCATGATATCCTGGTTGTAGACAAAAGCAGTGGTCTGCTCACGGTGAGCACAGATAAAATCAGAGACAAAACAGCCTATTACCTCCTTAATGACTATGTCAAAAAAGGGAACCCAAAATCAAAAAATCGGATTTTTATTGTACACCGGCTGGATAGAGAGACCTCCGGGGTTATCATTTTTGCAAAGAATGAGAAGGCCAAGTATTTCCTGCAGGATAACTGGCAGCATTTTCACAAAACATATTCTGCTGTTATCTGTGGAAAATTAGCTGAAAAAGAGGGCGTAATCACTTCTTATCTCGCCGAAAACAGCATTCATAAGATGTATTCCGTCAGCGATCCGGCAAAAGGAAAACTCGCCAAAACCGGATATCGTGTTCTTAAAGAATCTGCGAAATACAGCCTCCTTGAAGTCGATCTGCTGACCGGCAGAAAAAATCAGATTCGCGTCCATTTCGCTGAAAAAGAATGTCCTGTTGCCGGAGATAAAAAGTACGGGCCCAGGAAGAGCGGTGGAGTAAAACGGTTGGCACTACATGCAACTTCCCTCACCATTGTTCATCCCTTCAGCAAAGAGGAGATGAGTTTTGAGGCAAAGATCCCTGGCTATTTTTTTGCACTTGTCACGGGAAAGGCAGAATGAGCAAACAGCAACAGGTGAACAATCCTCTCCATGGCGTAACATTAAAGGAGATTGTCAACAGTCTGGTTGAGTGGTACGGCTGGGAAAAATTGGGTCAATGGATCAGGATCAAATGTTTCACCAATGATCCTTCACTGAAATCCAGTCTCAAGTTCCTGCGAAAAACCCCCTGGGCCCGGGAAAAAGTCGAAAATTTATATATTGTCACAGTGAAGAAAAAACAGAACAAGAAGAAAAAACAAAAAGGAGATTAGCATGTCAGGATGTCCAAGCTGCGGTTCCGCAGACAAACATGGATCAGGAGGAGGCCCCTTCTCCACAGGTCGGGATCTTGTTGAATTTGTCATAAACGCCCATGGCGGTACGGTCAAAGATCAGGCGATTGCGGATGGTGGATACGAAACAAACTGCCAGGGATGCAATGCTCCATTCACCTTAATGACCTATGTGGGAAAATGCCCGGATTGCGGTGGGGTTCATGCCATTGCCCCGGTGCATAGAAGTGCTGAACGTATTCAGTTTGCCGGAAAGGATTTTGTCCTTTAGGTGGAACAGTACAACCGTCCCCCTTATCCCTGGCCGATCATTTCCATGACTATTCAGGCACTGGTGCTGAATACAGCTTGTTCGGCAGAGATAATCTTTTTTAGCAGTCCACTGCCTGGAGAATCGGCACCAGTTGCAAAACTAAGGGAAAGCAGAGGGGCGGAACTGATATTTTCCTGCAGCTCGTCTCCAAAGGAAGAGGCAAAATCCGCCTTTTCCTGAGAGTCCAGATAAAAAGCAATCCTGATTGACTCCTTGCTCTGAATACACCTGACTTTTACATTTCCGATTCCTTCCAGGCTCAGATGCAGGGTGCAGGAATAATTTTCTTCTCCATTTTCATTTTCACCCTGCTGCCCTCCTTCCTGCTCCACCACCAGATACCCTTTTTCCAAAAAAGAAAATGGCAGGGGAAAGAGAATGCTGTTTTCATTCTGCAGACTTGCCTGCATCAGCTGACTGTTCTCAAGGGTGGCAAGGAGACGATTTGCAGTAGCACTGATATTCTCCTGCCCCTGAAAGACCCTGGCAATCTCTGCGAGAACCGATTTAAGCTGTACTGCGGCCTCCTGCCCCTTTCCCTGGGCGACCATGGCTTCAGAGCGGAGCCCCAACTGTTCCAGGTTGTTTTTGAGAAGGGTGCCCGCTTCAGGATCCTGGAGCTGAGTCGGCTGCAGATTCTGCAGGCTATTCAGCAATTGCTGCTGTTTCGGCCCCAATGTATCAAAACCAGTAAACAGCGGTAGCTGCAAGGCTCGAATCAGGGCCGGTAGTGCCTGATCCTGGGCAGTAATGAGAAGGGGTTGAGAGTTATTGACCACCCCTTGGCCACTCACAGGAAAAAAGCTCACCGTCGGCTGCAGTGACTGCAACTGCAGTACTTTACTCTCTCCGGGAACAGCCTCCATACGCCCCTGCAGAACATATGATTCCCCACTAATACGAACCAGCGTTTTATTCTCTCCTTGATTTTCAACAATGACCGCCTTCACTGTATAGTTTCCTTGACGAATCAGCTGTTCCACTGCTCCAGATTCCATTTTCTGCAAGATGGGAGAAGTCACTTGGGCAGTTGTGGCAGTTCCCTGTACAGCTGTCTCAGCAGGGGCGGCAAGCGTCGTCTGCAGAGGCTTTGCAGAGGAAAAAAGAGTATTTTTCAGAGTTTGCAGAAGAGGCTTTACATCGATCACCTCTCCTGCCAGGGGAAGGGATTGCCGAATCTGTGCCGGAAGAGAGCTGTCGATTTTCTGCAGCTCAAGGACAGGATTGGTGGCCATGACTCGAAATTGGATCTGTTCACCTTTTACCAGGGGGAGATCAGATTGCACAGGAAACCGTGCCCCCGCAGCTTCAAGCATAAACATATTCTGCCCCCGGTTTTCCACCACTGTCGCAGAGATCGTCCTGCCTGTTTCCAGATATGGGTTTACGGGAAGAGACTTTCCCTCTGTCTGCACAACCCTGGCCTGTGGACCATATAAAGATGCATTTGGCGGCAGTTTAGGAATCATATTGTTCCATGTTTCTCTAGAGAGCCCATCCCGACATCCTGTTGTCCACCTTCTTTTGTCACCATAATAAAGATAAGGGGAATAAAGAGCAGTGTCAGGACAGTGCCGACAATAAGACCTCCAATTGCCACGGCACCCAATGGGGCCAGGCGCTCAAGACCAATGGCCGAGCCCAGAGCCACCGGCAGCATGCCCGCAGCCACAGCAAAGGCCGTCATCAGTACCGGCCGGGTACGAATGCGGATCGATTCCAGCATGGCCTCCTGCTTTGTCATCCCTTCCGTCATCTTTTCCTGGGCAAAATGAATAAGGAGAATAGCATTATTGACAATGATACCGGAAAGCAGGATAAAACCCATCATGGCCGGCATGGAAACATGATAATCAAGGATAAGGTTTGCCCAGGAAGCACCAATAATAGTCAGGGGAATGGAGAGGACTATCATAATGGCTACCTTGACACTGTCAAAAAGGGCAATCAGGGTGAAAAAGATAAGGATCACGGCAAAACCGATGGCCCCACCCATCCTCCCGGCTGCACTTTTAAACTGTTTGACATCCCCACTCTGTTCCATGGTCACAGAGGGGGGTAATTTTGACCCCTTAAAGGCCTTGGCGAAATCTGCCATAATATGGGAAATAGCAGCCTTTTCCCTTGATCCATACACATTAAGGGTATAATTCAACCCCTCTCTGGTGATAATCCCCGGCTCCTGCTCACTCTTTAGAGAGGCGACGGCAGCCAGGGGGATTTTTCCTTGCGGGGAATCCAACAAAGTAGCCTCCAGGATATCCACGCTGTCCCGCTGTTCCTCCGGCAGCCAGACACGGACCCCGAAATCGACACTGTTCTGCAGCGGAAAAGAGGCAATCAATGCTCCCCGCAAAACAGCCTGCAGCTGTCCGGCTATGTCGCCACTTTTCAAACCATACAGAGCCGCCCGGGCCTGATCAATTTCAAGGGTATAGACAGACTTATCATTGTGCCAGCTCCTGGCAACAGAGACAAGGCCTTTGGTCTTATAGAGGGCCTGTTCCACCAGGTCTCCTGCCTTGGTCAAATCACCAAAATTCGGGCTGGAGAGTGTCACATCAACACTTGCCCGAATACTTGCCATGGCCGTTGCCCCGTAATCCACCACCTCAAGACTCTTGATATTATCAATCTCGGCAAGAAGGGGCCGCAGACGCTGTTCAATCTCCCAGATGGTCTCCTCCCGCTCATATCGATTTACATAGGTGGCGGTAATGGCGATATGGTCTGTGCCGCTGCCACTGCCGATACTGAGCACTCCCGGTTCACTGCCGATGGCCGAAGAGAGACGAAGCAGGGGGCCGCTGGCGGCAAGTATACCATTCGCCTCTTCAACAATGCGTTGACTGACCTCAATGGGGAGATTCGGATCCGAAACGATATTGATTTTCACCCCGCCGGTATCCATGGGAGGCATCAGTTCCTGGCCCACCGTGGGCATCACCCCCCGGACACTGATAATAAAGAGTGCCGCCAGACAGACAAAATAAGCAACAGCAACCAGTTTACTGCGCAGGGCCATGCTGACCGCTTCCGCGAAAAAAGAGCGGACCTGATCCATAACAAAACCGGTAATACGATTGAAAAAATTCTCCAGTCGTATAAGCCAGGACCACTCAATGGTCAGTATCTTCATGGAGAGCAGAGGAACGGCCGTAATAGAAATCACATACGAGGCCGCAAGTGCCAGAAGCAGTGTACTCACCAGGGGCCGAAAGATGGTCTGGGGATAGCCGCCGACAAAGAGGATGGGGGCCAGAGCGATCATGGTGGTGATCGTACCGGAAAGGTCGGCAAACATAATCTCTCTGGTGCCGGAGAGGACTGATCGTTTGATATCCTCCCCTCCTTCCTTATAGTGGCGCTCAATATTTTCCATGACCACAACCGTATCATCAAGGAGCAGACCAAGGGCGAGAATTATACCGGTCAGGGTCACCACATTAAATTCAATACCTGCAATCCACATCAGGGCAATGGTGGTGGAATAAACCACCGGGATGGTGATAAGGACTACCAGCACCTGGCGGAAACTGGCCAGAAAGAAGAAGACCACAATGGTGGACATGATGATGGCGTCCCGCAGAGATTCGAACATATTCTCCGTACTCTGGACAATGGTATCCTTCTGCGTATCGGTGA
>JAOZKX010000067.1 GCA_029935135.1 Desulfocapsa sp. | reverse complement strand
TGGTGATCCTGACTGGAGTCGAACCAGTGACTTTCTGCTTAGGAGGCAGACGCTCTATCCAGCTGAGCTACAGGACCATATCAACTTTATTGAAAACATACCAATAAAGCTACGCAAGTGCCATTTAATAAGTACCTTATAAATTATTTTTGTTCTTTTTGAGAAAAGTTTTGTGGTGATACATATGTCGGGTTACCTTTATCTCCGGTGTTAGTAGCAAAATAAATTAACCTAATTACCACAAAAACTCAGGTAAATGCAAAATGGAATTGTAGAGCCTCGCCCCTGCGGGCGATTTTACTGATTCAGCAACACCCTACAATCGCTCGCAGGGGCGATCCTACATCAAATATAGCTTAGCTGAGCTTTGATCGTAATCAAGTAAATTAATGTTTTGTTTTCGGGCCAACGAGTACTCGTCGGTCAATCTTATTCCACAATGAACTAATTGAGATAGCGGACTTATTATGGATTGCTGCACGCTTCTGCCACATCCTTTTCAAGCCTTTTACGGCATCCCATTTAGCCTGGCAAATAATGCGCCCCTGCCCACGCAGCATATACAACAACACAGAGGCTGCGTTGTAGGCAATATGAACAGGCAAGAGCAGGACCAGCAACAACATGGGCATATCCTTAAACCAGGTCCAGACAAGGTTCCGGTGTCCATGGTACACAGAAAAATCACTGCGGACACTTGTGGTAGCAGAACCGTGATGCAAAACCACAGAATCAGGCACTGACAAAGCCCGATGTCCTGCCAACTGCAAACGAAAACCCAGGTCCACATCCTCGTTATAACAAAAGAAATCTTCGTCAAAGCCCCCAACGGCCAGGATATCTTTTCGTCGATACATGGCGGCAGCGGCACAGGGAGAAAAAATCTCCTCCGGTCTGTCAGTTGCAGTTGAAACTGACTTCCCATGCCCTGTTCTCCACGACAAACCACTCATATGATACACATCCCCTGTACCATCAAGTATATCGGGACTACCGGCAAGTAGCAGACGACTACCGAAAAATGAAAATTCAGGATGAGCCAGAGAAGCGTTGTGAAGGGACTCAAGCCATTTCTCTGCAGGCAGAGTATCTGGATTCAGTAAAACAATCCATTCGCAATTATTTGCAATTTCAATGGCCTGATTGTTCGCTGCTGCAAAACCAACATTATCTTTATTTTGAATATAGCTGACATAGGGATACGCAGCCAGCTGTTCTCCGGGTACCTGATCAGTGCTGTTATTATCAACAACAATGATATCAAAATCCTGGAATGTCTGTCTACCCAGAGATTCCAGGCATGGAAACAGATATTCCCAGGAGTTCCAGTTTACTATGATAATCGTGCAGTTAGACATTGCTTATTCCAGGCAACCATGCGAAAGAGCAATGCCCTTTTCATACACAAGCAGAACAAATTTACTGTGAATATGGATTCAATAATAATAAAAACATGGGCGATACAACTTTAGTTTCAGACTCAGGCCCTTGGGTACCCAATCGATACATATTCTTTCTGGTCATGGCCCAGGGAGCATTTGAAAGGAAACCATTCTCCTCCCAGATTGCAATGGTACCCCTTTCCAGGCCACTACCACCGCCAATCAGTAACTCAATTTTACCATCACGATCAATATCATCAACCATGGGAGCAGCAAGCAACACTCCATACGCACCGCCCATGGTACGACCTTCCATAACATTACCCGTTGACGAAATAACCGTTACGCCCTGGCTCTTCCACGGTGAAGTGATAAGTATTTCCAGGTTACGGTCCCCGTCAAGATCTGCCAGGATCGGATCATATGGCATGCCATAGGCACCTGATGCAAAGGTACTGACGACAGGTGGTTCCATGGGAAATCCGGGCATCGCAGCGCCATGGACATTCCAGGCATACAGTTTAGCATTCCCTTCACCACAGCGATATCCATAGAACTCACTGCCGCAACCGGCAACGATATCCAACCAACCGTCATTGTTAAGATCACCAAGTACAGGGGTTCCCATCATTGCACCAGCAGTTACCTGCGGCCAGTTGGGCAAAATAGAGCCATCATGGTTATAAATTGTTACAGTATTCACCCTCCCTATGGTACCAAAACCACTACTGACAACAATCTCCATAAAACCATCATTGTCCACATCGGCCACAGCAGGAGCAGAATATATATACTGTTCTGTGGCCACAGGGAAACCAGGGACATTGGTGCTGTCACCATTAATAGCCCACATTGTCCCTTTGGCATAGTCAGGATTTGTTGCGCTGATTGGCAGCGATCTATTCCATGGCGGACTCATAGTCGGAGCAATCACTTCAGGCAGACCATCCCCATCGATATCTGCACAGGCGACCGAGGCTTTACCACCTCGCAGCAGTGCGTCTCCGTCATCAGCCCCGGTTGCTCCATATCTGTATATGGGCCAGCCGGCGACAAGCTGACCGGTGTGGTGCCAGGCGTAAATCCTCCGGTCGATATGTTGCAGGACGATCTCCAGATCATTATCGCCATCTATATCACACAGGGCTGGTGTTGTGCTGACGCCATCCCAGAAACCATCTGGAAAACTAAAGCCACGTGTGGGGCAGTTTAAAGTGTGGTCTATGCAATGATCACCCACCTGATCAATACGCGGCTGTGGCCAGCCCCTGCTGCCATCCGGGGCAAGACCTTCTATCAGCGTAAAATTCCAGGCATAATTATACCTGTAAACAAGTATCCCACCGTTATCTTTGAGAGCATTATCTTCTTCATGCACATCTCCCCCCACTCCTATCACGATATCTAGATGGCCATCATTATCAAGATCTGCAATGGCAGGATGGGAAGCAATCTCTGTTTTTGTTCTGTATGTTGGGGGAACAGCTGGAGCAATATCAAGATTGCACTGTCTCTCCCAAACTGTATTCCAGTGCACACCATCTGATGTGGAAACCACATAGAGAACACCGTCGATTCCTCCCGCAACTATTTCCTTATATCCATCTCCATTAAAATCGGCTGTAGCCAGACTGGAGTATTTTATCTGTGCACCCGACAATGTTATAATCACTGAAGGATTCACCACTGAGTAAACAGCTGATGGAGTCATGGTAAGAGCAGTGGCAGTGAGAACAACGCCAAGTGCAGACACGGAAAAAAATGGAATTCTTTTTATGGATGAACAATTATTAAAGGCATGTTTCATAATACAAATTCCTCCAGTACTACTAATTGAGGGAGAACAGAACAGTTGACATCGTTGACCAAGGCACCATATAGACCACCCGCCAATATATCAACTGTCCGAATTAAACCCATGATGACAATTGTATCAAATGAAGAACAATAAACCAAATTTTTGTGATCCTACATGCCTGGAGAAACCTTTTTTACTGAATCAATAAAGGTATATTTCTTCAATGAGCCTTCCCAACAAGTGCTTTGATTCGTCTAGTTTTATCGGGATAGCGTAAAGAACAATAGGCATACGGTTTCCCCAGGTAATGATACAAAAAAAGGACCATCAGACAACGAAGCCGTATGGTCAGGCTTCCGCCAGCAGGTATCCACTTGGACAACAAAAAATAAGCTGCTATCCTTCGCAAGCCTAATCCTGTGAGATCGTAACGATTATTGAAGAGCCTTTTTTTCACAAAAAACCTTTTCTTTAAAAATTAAAATAGTACAAGCTACCCAAAAAATTGCTTTCTAAAACTCCTGCAGCCTGGCCCTCATATGTTTATAAAATAACCATGGTCGCAAAAAAGGATTCAACTTAAGCCTGAGTCCTGATAGATCCCATAATTCTTTTGGCGCTTTATAGTATGCTATCGGCTTATTGGTGCCCTGGAAATCATCCAGATGATACTTATAGCGCAGTCTTTCCAGTTCTTTACTCCGGGGAAAAGCAAGTTTAACAATAAGCAGATAATTAAACCAGGCCCGGTAGTCATTCAAGGAAAAACCAAGAAGTGCAGAGGCACTGCCAAAACGGGCTGCGGCATCAAAAATACCCTGTTGTAGAGGAGCAAAATATTCATTTTGCAACTGTTCTTCTTTCCCATTCGCATCTTCCACAGTACGAAAAACCAACTCATAGCCGTTCTCTTTCAGCTTGTATGCAATCAGGGTGGGATGGGGTGCTCGACTTACCTCCTCAAACAGGTCACGGGCATAGAGCATGGCGCTTGCGCCAAAATTAAAATGTAAGCGATCATAGATGATCCCCTGGACATTATTCTCTGGTGTAGTGGGAAAAGGAACACCTCGTGTTGCGCCAAATAAGAAGCCATTTATACGGGGACAATCAGAACGATGCTTTACGGCATCATAAAAAAAGCGTTGAATGGATCCCAACCAGCCAATATCAACAAGGGCAACATCAGCGCATGAAAAGAAGCCAACTTCGTCAAGGTAGTTTTGCAAAGCCTGATTTGAGGGAGCAGTTTGTCGCTTCACCTCTTCCTGAAAGCTCTCATCCTTCAGCATTTCATTAAATCTCACCCGGAAATCACCACGATATCCTTCGTGAAAAGCACTAAGGGGGGTATCCACAGCAATTCCATATTCCTCAAGGATTTTGACAAAGGGGTCGGCCTGTAAGGCAAAGATCCGACAGATATCACGAAAATCACGATTACCAAAAGGAAGAAAGGCCACATCTGTTTTTTCTTTTGTCAGGCCACTATGAGTACAGGAAGCACCGGCAAGGGCCAGGCGACTCACATAGAGATATTCAATCTCTGGAATCTTTCCGTCAGGAAAGAGAAAGGGAACAGACGCCTCCCATACCTTCTTAAAGGTCCAGCCTTCCCTGGAAAGAAAAAATATCTTGCCAACATGCTTTTTTTTGCACTGTTCAGCCACCTCCTGCACAAAGGCAGCAATCAAGGGGCCAAGGAACTGATATCCCTCCCTATATAAGGCGCTCTCATGAGTATTTTCTCCCTCGAGAGGCTGCATCAACTGCTGCAGGGCTCGTCCTCGCCAGAAAGGAAGCGACAGACCGTAAGCGAAATACTTGCCCATGATGGCCTTTCTCTGTTTTTCACCAGCATCCAGTAAAACGAGAGATTTCAGACCGTACTCATCGGGCCGCATTCCGTCAGAATGAGGGTTGTCACCAATATGCAACCATTTCTTCTTATCAATGGAGAATCGTTTCTCGATCAGAGGAAAGGCCTTTCCGGAAGCCTTGGCCAGGAATGAATCAGCGGATGATACGACCCCATCAACCAATTCGAGAAAACCGGCATGGGCGATGAATTTCTCCAGGTACTCGGCAGGAAGATAGATATCAGATATCACCAGGATCTGCTTTCCCTCTTTGCGCAGTTCATGAAGCCATTGGATCAGGGGCTTACGAGGAACAAGCATGGAATTTTCCATACGGATTTCATACTCGGCAACATCAGAAAAAAGCTCATCATTCATACCCTGCTGAAAGATCGTTTCCAATACTTCCCGCATAAAATCGGGATAACAGGCTTCCAAATCGTCAAACTGCAGCCCTGTTTTTTCCCTGTGACTGTCCTCAATCTTGTCCCGAAGTTGCTGAACTTTCTCAACCGACCATTTCCTGCCGTGTTCCCCACTTCTCTCGGCAATATACCTGGCAACGGGAATTTTAACTAAATCCGGATCATGGATACGGCGGATAAGGAGGGTATCAAAAAGATCAAACGAAACAGTCTCAACATCTTTGACGAGCGTTTTTCCATGCTCTATTAATTTTTCTAATGAATAAAATCGTTCCATTGCAATCAAATTTCACCCGGCTGGCGGGCATACACTCCTGATATTATTTTGTGAACTTTGTAACCAACGCCTTTAGAAAAGCCCGTCCGGATGCCTTGACTCCAACAACCTTTTCCACGGCAGCGTTATCAGATTCCACATCATGCAGTTCCCGGACCAGCTCCACAAGACGATCAGAACCAGCTTCCACATACTGCCTCTGCTCTTTATCTATTTTTTCCAGCATATAGCGCCTGATCACCTCCATATCCTGTAATCTGCCAGTAACAGCAGCTTCCTTAAGGGTGTTGCCACTATGAATCCGATAATAGAGAAGCTTTTCATCGGCAAGATAGGCAACCTTTCCCGGGAAGGCCAACATCATCCTGAAAATGAAATCATAATCATGTAAATAGCGTAAAGAACAGAACTTTCCAACTTTTTGAAAGGCAGAGGCTGTGGCAAAAAGATTGGAGGTGGTGACCATATAATTGCCCTTTAAAAAGGCGGTATAGATATCACCACACTCTTTATAAAAGTCCCTGTTCTTCTGGTGCCAGATGTTCCAGCCCAAAGCCGGGTCAGCAAGCTCCTCTCCATCATCAGAAATAGGGATGACATCGCTGATCAAACATTCTGCCCCATTTGCAAGATGCTCATCCATCAGTCGCTGCAGCCGATTCGGGGTATAGACATCGTCAGAATTAAGGATAGAGATAAACTCACCCTGAGCCAGCGCAATCCCATTATTTAAGGCATTAAACGCATCCTGGTTTTCCTGGTATACATATTTGATTCGTTTGTCATCGTAACTCTGACAGATCTCTCCGGTCCGATCCTGTGAACCGTCGTCAATAATTACAAGTTCCAGGTCTGAATAGCTTTGCGACAAGACACTTTCAATGGTCTGGGCGATAAACCGTTCATGATTATATGCTGGAATAACAACAGATATCAGTTTTTTATTTGTCATATTTTATGGATTTAAAACAATTTTTTACTGCTCTTCTTGAAAGGCACCACTAATCGTATGTCAGCTACTGAAGTAAATCACTGTATAATTTCTTGTAAGACGATACCATAGTTTCTACTGAAAAAATAGACATATCAAGAGTCGCAGCAGTGTTTGTACACTCCCGGTAATTTTGTCGCAACCTGCAGATTTTCTCTTTCAATTCTGCAGAATCCATCGACTCAACAGAGACACCGCAACCATTCCTTTGCACATAATCAGCCATCGCCAGGGAGTGGCTAATAAGCACGGGTTTCCCGGCAGAAAGAGATTCCAGCAGAGAGTGTGGATATGCCTTCACAATTTTCCTGGTTTCACTTAAGACAACAGCAGCATGCACAGTTTTCAACACATCGTTCACATCCACAGCTTCCCTTATAATGGTTACCTGATCCGTTACCCCATAGTGTTCAACTTTTTTCTCCATTTCCCTGAGCAGTTTCCCTCTCCACAGAAAAACCAGGCGTAACCAGGGCAACGAGGCAGCTGTCTGCAAAAGGGCATCCACCCCTTTTGTCTCAAACTGAGCCATATTCCACGGAGCAGAACCCGCCAAAAGAACAAAAGGATCCTCCACAGCACAGGGAGTGTTGGAAAAACGGTTAATATCAATACCGGGTAAAATAACCTCTGCCCTGAATCCAAACTGTTCCATCTTCTCCTTATCGCTCTTAGTCAACACCACAAATCTGGCTACATCTTTCAACAGCATCTCAGTGAACGGAGGGAATGTATCCTGCAACTCAATAACTGAAGTATAGACAACCGGTTTGGAGAACAGTCGCACTATGGGATACGGATAGATCCCATTGGAAAAGATATGGTGTAGATCCACCCTCCGATCCAACCCTTTGAGATAGGGTATCTGATGCATCCCTGAAAGAAAACGGGGAATGATCCTCCTGGCTTTAGCACCAGGATAGAGAAAATTAACCTCCCCCCCTATATGGCTGACCAGTTTAAGACCATCCTGCACGGCAGCATCAAGCTCGGGATGAGGAGGTCTGGGAATGGCATAATGGCAGGCTATCTTCATCGTCGAAACTTTCGTTTGATCTTTTGACCCAGGGATTCCTCCCCCAGCTCTTCCGACAACAGTAAATCATCAATTGAATTGGTATCTGCCCGTCTTTCGGCAAGCCATCTTCGTGAGGCAATAATATGGGGCAACAGTGTAATCAATGAGAAATAGCCGCGCAGAGAGGCAATAGGTTTACGATAAATCAGGAAATAATAGATCTGGCCATAAACAATCTGGTGCAGATGACGAAAGAACAGAGCAGCCGGGATATTCTTCAAAAAAACCATCAGCCTGTTGCGGGTCATAAGAAAGACATAGTACGCGCCAACCACTCCGGCACTATGTCCCTGATGGAGCACACGGGCAGTGGGTACATACCGGTAATGATAGCCCATTATTCTCCCCCTCAGGCAGAGATCAATATCTTCGAGGTAACTGGTAAAGGCCTCATCAAACACACCAACACGATCAAAAAATGACTTCCTGTACAGGGCTGCTCCGGCACAGACAGAAAAGACTTCACCTGCTGTCTGGTACTCTTCCACAGAACGGCCATGTCCCCGCTTAAGGGCAGATCCATACCAGCTCAGAATATCACCTGCATCGTCAACAAGAGCGGGATCATCCATCCTCACCATCCCTGAGGCAAGAGCCCCTAAATCTTCGGGAGACTGCTCCATCACGGCAACAAGTTCGCTGAGCCAGTCTGGGTCAGCGACAGTATCCACATTTAACAGGGCTAC
>JAOZKX010000416.1 GCA_029935135.1 Desulfocapsa sp. | reverse complement strand
GGATCTCAGTCGTGTAGGTTTTTTTTACCACCCACAGGAAATTGAATAGAGAAACAAACAAATGGATCTGCTTATCCTCATAGGCGCACTTGGAATATTTACTGGTTTTATTTCCGGGATGCTTGGAATTGGTGGCGGTATTATTATGGCACCTTTGCTTTTATATGTCCCTGGCTGGTTCGGATTCCCGCCCCTGCCCATGAAAGTTGTCGCCGGCTTGACCATTGTCCAGGGACTGCTTGCCTGTCTTTCAGGGGCGTTAACACATAGGAAATTCCATTTTGTCTCAGCTAAGCTGACACTCTGGATGGGCACTACCATATTCGTAATGGCCCTTATCGGCGGGGTCGCAGCAGGACATGTATCGAACAATCTGCTTTTAATCCTCTTTGCCGGCATGGCCATGGTTGCTGCCATTCTTATTTTCATACCCACTGAGTCAGACAGTGAACATCCTGATATTTCATCATTTTCATTCAGCCGAATAAGGTCAATGGTAACAGCAGGTTCAGTTGGCCTCCTGGGCGGTCTTGTGGGGCAGGGAGGCTCTTTTATACTGATCCCACTTATGACCTCATTCATGCAGGTTCCAACCAGAATAGCCATAGGAAGCAACCTGGCAATAGTCTTCCTCTCGTCACTGGCCGCCTTCCTGGGCAAGGCATTCACCGGCCAGATTGCCTGGTCGCTGGCAGTGCCGATCATGCTAACAGCAATTCCGGCGGCATATCTTGGGAGTATCACAAGTCACAGGGTTCCAGTAGCCAGATTACGTGTTATATTGGCCCTCTGTATTGCTGTAGCGGCATTAAGGGTTGGGAGTTCCGCAGCAGGATTTTAAACAGAAACAACAAATCCAGCCGCTCAAAATTCCTGCCCCCTCAAAGTTTAAAAAGTAGGTAGAAAGATGGATGAACAAACAAAATGTGTCTACGCAATCGTTTATGGAAGGGTTCAGGGTGTTTTTTTCAGGGAGACCACGCGTCAACAAGCCAATCTACTTGGCCTCAGCGGATGGGTCAGAAATACGGCCCACGGAACGGTGGAAACAGAGTTCCAGGGAGAGAAGGAAAAAGTTGCAGGCCTGCTGGAATGGCTTGCCCAGGGCCCGAGCCTTTCAGATGTCACCCGGGTGGAGAGCAGAGAAAAGAATCCCGTCGCCAGAGAATCAGAATTTATCATCACCGGGTAACAGAGGACTCAAAATTCTGTTACACATGGAGATCGAGTATTCCTACTCTTCTTCCAGGCGCCATTCATTCTTCAAGTGCTCAATACCCTGGTGATTTGTCAGATCCAGATGAATAGGAGTGACGGAAATAAAACCGTTAGTCACGGCGTAGACATCTGTATCTTCTCTCGAATCGGGGCAAGGGGTGCCGCCTCCGATCCAATAATGCTTCCGCCCCCATGGATCAAGAGTCTCCTGGATGGCATTGTCCCAAAGACGCCTTCCCTGACGGGTAACTTTTATTCCCCTGACTGCATCGCTTTGCGGAATATTGGCATTTAGAAGGGTATCTTTCGGCAAGCCCTGTTTCAGGATCAATTTTGCCAGCTTTGCGGCAATCTCTGCAGCAGTTGTAAAGTCGTATGGTGCCTCTCCCGCCAGTGAAACAGCCAGGGAGGGAATGCCGTACATTGTACCTTCCACAGCGGCCGAAACAGTACCTGAGTAGGAGATATCATCGCCGAGATTGGGTCCGGGGTTAATACCTGAAACCAGCAGATCAGGCCTTTTCTTAACGATCTTATTCAAGCCGATGGCTACACAGTCAGTGGGAGTACCGTTCAGGGTATACAATCCGCTTTCCAGTTCAGTGACACGCAGAGGTCGGTTCATGGTCAGAGAGTGAGAGACCGCAGAGTTATCCCTGTCGGGTGCAATAACCATGCACTCTGCCTGACGGCTGAGCTCTTGAACCAGAGCATCAAGGCCGGGACTGTGTATTCCGTCATCATTGGTGATAAGAAAAAGTGGCATATTCTTCAGAAGTAATGGTTTTTTAGTATGGACCAAGCTCGTGGGTATTCTGCAATAAATCAGCTGACCAGGAGGGAAGAGACACTCTTGTGAGGAAGAAAAAGCAGTAACTCACTGTCAGGACAGCTGCGAGCATACTCTATAACCTTTTTCGAATACCTTCCAAGCTCCAGGAGAGAGCGGAAGCTCGCCTCATAGGATCTGACCCCTAATATTCCCGAGTGGTGGAGGAGACGGAGCAGCAGCAGGCTATTGACAAAGGGAACCCTGCTGCTCAGACAAAACCTGGCAGCGGCCCCATCATCGGTAACCACAAAATCACCATGGCCTCCATAAAAGAGCAGAATGGTATCGCGTTCTCCCCTGTCCAACTTCTGTAAAGCAGCATCAGTAGCACTCCGGGACGCTCCCGGCACAGGGATAACTTGTAACCGCCTTTCCTCCAGCAGTTTTCTATACTCGGCGGAACCGGGTAAATTTTTTCTGGTGATTTCAGCAAAAACTGAATCTGACATAAGAACAGAGTAACTCTCTGCCAACATTTCAGAATACCCCACCTTTGCCATAAGAATAGC
>JAOZKX010000415.1 GCA_029935135.1 Desulfocapsa sp. | reverse complement strand
AGCTGGATGTACATTCATTTATTATCTCTTCTCAGCCAAAAGATGCCAAAAGTTCGGCTTCAGCTACAAGTTTATCATCAACAAAGGCCTCAGCGGCAAGTTTCCAGATCCCCCGCTTCTTTTTCAACAACTTCACCTTATAGATGATTTGATCTCCAGGCCCCACAGGTTGACGAAAACGAGCCTTATCAATACCTGCAAAATAAAGCAATTTTTTTCCCACATTCTCAGGTTCAGTACAATAAGCGAGAATACCGCCCACCTGGGCCATTCCCTCCAGCATCAGTACGCCTGGCATCACAGGTTTTCCGGGAAAATGACCCTGGAAAAAAGGCTCATTGATAGTTACATTTTTTAGTGCAACTGCATTGTCATCCACCTCAACAGAGAGGACTCTATCTATCATTACAAATGGATATCTATGTGGTAAAAGTCGTAATATCTCACTAATATCAATATTTTCAGCTATCGTTGTCTCACTCATTTCACTCTCCAATGTGTCTACTCTTTTTCTTCATCTTCCAGGGCAGCAACGGCTTTTTTTACTCTCCGTAAATCCCTTCCCATCTGTGGTAACTTTGTAAACTGACTCACCGAACGCACCCACTGTCGCATGGGTAGAGCTGGATAGCCGCCAATCATGGCCCCATCTTCCTGGTTGTTATGAACACCGCTACCTCCAGCCACCATTACCCCGTCACCAAAAGTCAGATGATCAGCAAGCCCAACCTGACCTCCAAGAACTACATTGCGTCCAAGGGTGGTAGAACCCGCAATGCCAACCTGGGAAACCAACAGACTATTTTCGCCAATCACAACATTATGGGCAATCATAACAAGATTATCAATCTTTGCCCCTGCCTTAATGTGCGTCACTCCGTAGGCAGCTCTGTCAACACAACTATTTGCACCAATTTCAACATCATCATCTATCTGTACAATCCCAACCTGGGGACGTTTAAAATGAGTCCCCATCTTGTCAGTGGCATACCCGTACCCATCGCTGCCGATCACGGCACCCGCATGAATAATAACCCTGTTGCCAATTTTACACCCCTTTTCAATGGTGACATTACTTTTAAGAAGAGTATCATCACCAATCTCCACATCATCCTCAATAACGACGCCTGAATCGATGACAACCCGTTCTCCCAGCTGCACACGAGCTCCAATACAGGCCAGCGGTGCCACAGCAATCTGTTCTGGAACAGGCGTCGACTCATGCACATAGGCACGGGCATGCACACCTTTTGCGACGAACTCCTCTTCTAAGAGAAGGGTATGAATCTTTGCTGCAGCCAGGTAAGGATCCTGCACACGAATAATCGGCAGTTCCAGCTCTTCTATCTCTTCAGGAACAATTACAGCAGACCCTTGAAAATCTGCCAGAAGTCGCTTGTCTTTGGCCTTTACCAGGAAACTGATATCACCAGTCGATGCTGTTTCCAGAGGGGCAAAACCCGTGATAACGAGCTTATCGTCACCCACACTCTCCCCTTCAACAAGCTTAGCCAACTCAGCAACTGTTCTCTTTTTATTCGTCACAATTTCCTCGTAATGTCTGTATTTTTCGTTTGTCTGTTAGGGGTACAATAGATAGGCCTGACGCCGTTCAAGAAAACAATCCAACTCAGCCTGCCATTTCCCCTCAAGCTCGACAATGGATTCACCCTTCTCCAGATCTTTTCGCAACTGCCTGTCGCCAAGAATCAGATCCATTGGTAAACGCTCAAATTCATATTCATATGGTGGTTCTTTATAGGAAAAATGTTCGGGGTAACAACGCATAACCGCCTGCAACAGAGCAAGGCTTGTCCGGTAAGGGAGAAAACAATCAGCATCCGTCACATGAATCTGAAAACCAACACAGTTCTTTTCGGCCCACTTCCCGGAAGTTGGTTGGAAAACCAGTGGCCGGAAATAACATCCGGGCAGAGCTATCTTACGCAGAGAATGGATAATGGTTTTATGCTCCCAGAAAGGTGCCCCGACAAATTCAAAGGGCAAGGTCGTCCCTCTGCCCTCCGAACAGTTTGTTCCTTCCCAAATCACCTGTCCCGGATAGACAAGAGCCGTTTCCGGTGTGGGCATATTGGGTGACGGTGCGACCCAGGGGAAGCCAGTCTCCCTGAAAAGCATGGATCGCTGCCATCCCTGCATGGGAACAACATGCAGATCAGCGCCTATGGCAAACTCTTTATTAATAAAAAGAGCAAGCTCCCCAAATGTCATTCCATGTCGCATGGGAATCGGATACAAGCCCACAAAGGAAGTGCAGTCATCCTGCAGAATATTTCCTTCCACAGCTCCCCCAACGGGATTCGGCCTGTCAAGAACCACTACTTGATTTTCTTCATCTGCGGCTGTCTGCAGACAATATGCCATGGTATACAAAAAGGTATAGACCCTGGTTCCCACATCCACAATATCAATAAGAAGAACATCAAGATGTGCAAACATAGCAGCATCCGGTTTTCTGGTCTCGCCATAGAGACTAAATACAGGCAGCCCGGATACAGGATCAATCTGATGATCAGATTCGATCATATTATCCTGCTTT
>JAOZKX010000066.1 GCA_029935135.1 Desulfocapsa sp. | reverse complement strand
TTCTCGGCTCCATCCCTGTAGATAAAGGTGTATCTTCAATAGATATTGCTCCAAGAGGCGAAAAGCTTTATCTGGTCAACCAGTCAGAAAATAGTTTTACCAATCTGGCTATCAACTTTTTTGCAAATATTGACATTACCGGCTCACCGTTCCTTGGTAAAGAGAATGCTCCGGTAACCATTGCTGTATTCACGGACTTTGAGTGACCTCACTGTGGCAAAGCAGTGCCACTACTTGAGCAGGTGCTCGAGCATAATCCGGATACAGTCAAAATAGTTTTCAAAAACATGCCCTTAAACTTTCATAAGTTTGCAGCCCCGGCAGCCCTTGCAGCTCTTGCCGCAGGTAATCAGGGGAAGTTCTGGGAATTTCACGATGAACTCTTTCTACAGACTAAACTCAGTAAGGAAGCCATTGATGCCATTGCGGTGAAACTGAAACTTGATATTGTACAATTTAAAAAAGATTCAGAATCCAAGGAGATCGGGAGGAAGCTGCAAAAAGACCTTCAAGATGCTCAGAAAGCCGGGGTGACAGGTACACCAACCATTTTCGTTAATGGGATCAAAGCAAAATCGCGCACCCTTCCTGCGTTACAAAAACTTATCGACGCTCAACTCGCCGATAAATAGCATCATCATGTCCAGCAAGGAACAGAAGCGGGAACTCTCTTTCCCGGATAACAACCTGGCTTCTGTTCTTTATGGAGAACTCAATAAAAATATTCTCCTTGTTGAACAAAACACAGGCGTTAAAATCCATGTCCGAGGTCACGGTATTCATATCGTTGGCCTTGAGCATGAGGTCGATCTGGCTGCCAATCTGCTGGAACAATTTTACACTCTTATCGCCAAAGGTTTCCAGGTTTACACTTCTGATTTTGCATTTGGTCTGCGCTGTCTGGAAACAACTCCTAACTGCAAACTCGACAAGATTTTTCTTGATAAAGTATACATCACAGCTCAAAACCGTATAGTCTCACCCAAAACCCAAAATCAAAAGAACTATATCGACGCGATCCGTAATAAAGACATAGTCTTTGGCATAGGACCTGCCGGGACCGGGAAAACATATCTCGCCGTGGCCATGGCTGTTTCCGCGCTCACCTGTGGCGAGGTGAAGTCTATTATTCTTACCCGCCCTGCCGTAGAAGCTGGAGAAAAACTAGGGTTCCTCCCTGGAGATCTCGCCCAGAAAGTAAATCCCTACCTGCGTCCCCTCTATGATGCCTTAAGTGATATGCTGGGTGCAGAGAAGAGCGAAAGCATGCTCGAACAGGGGGTTATAGAAATCGCCCCCCTTGCATTTATGCGGGGCAGAACGCTTAATGATGCCTTTATCATTCTTGATGAAGCACAAAACACGACCAAGGAACAGATGAAAATGTTTCTAACCAGGATCGGTTTTGATTCGTCCGCAGTAATTACCGGTGATGTTACCCAGGTAGACCTACCCCGTTCCGAGGTTTCCGGATTAATGGAGGCGAAAAATATCCTTAAATATATTGAAGGAATAGCCTTTTGTAATTTTTCTAAACATGATGTGGTCAGGCATCCACTTGTCCAGAAAATCATTGCTGCTTATGAGAAACAGTAACTCCACTTAATCCCATGCCTGCCACCCTCACTTTCAATACGGATCCCTCAAGATTTCACATCAACAACAAACTCCTGCTAAGACGAATTACCTACCTGCTCAAGGTTATGCATGTCCCAGATCACGGACTTTCAATTCTTTTCGTGGATGATTCCGAAATCAGCTGGTTAAACAATCACTATCGAAATAAACAGGGCGCTACCAATGTTCTTTCCTTTTCTCTTCTGGAAGGAAACGACCCATTACTTAACAATATTGTCGAAAAAGAACTTGGTGATATTATTATTTCTGTTGAAACAGCGGCAAAAGAGGCAGACAAACTCCATGTTTCTCTGCACAACAGACTCACAAGACTCATAATCCATGGCTTTTTGCATTTACTCGGCTATGATCATGAACGATCCGAAAAAAAAGCAGAAGAAATGTGGGATCTTGAAATTAACCTTATGAACCAAACTTTTCATTCACGGAGCAACCAGATGACCCAACTCGCAATCAATGTTGATCATGTAGCAACAGTCCGCCAGGCAAGAGGAATTACAGAACCTGACCCGGTGGCTGCAGCTGCCATCTGTGAGCTTGCAGGTGCTGCAGGCATCGTTGTTCATCTCCGGGAAGACCGACGTCATATAAATGACCGCGATGTAAGGATTTTACGGGAAACAATCAAAACCCGCATGAATCTGGAAATGGGGGCCAATAAAGAAATCATTCAGATTGCCCTTGAGCTTAAACCAGACATGGTCACCCTGGTTCCCGAAAAACGCCAGGAACTTACCACAGAAGGCGGCCTGAATGTTTTCGCTCAGAAAAAGAAACTTGCAAAAACCATTGCCCGCTTTACAAAAGCCGGAATACCTGTTTCTCTTTTTATTGATCCTGAGAAAAAGCAGGTAAAAGCCTCCCACAGCATTGGTGCAACCTATGTTGAGCTTCACACTGGACGCTATTGTGATGCAACAAATGAGCTTGTAAGGGAAGATGAATACCAATTGATAGCTACCGCTGCAGAATCTGCCTGGGAGATGGGACTTCGCGTCAATGCCGGACACGGTCTTGATTACCAGACAACAGCAAAGATCGCTGCCCTTGACACTATTGAAGAACTTTCCATCGGCCATGCAATTATCAGTAGAGCTGTTTTTGTAGGCCTCGATCAGGCTGTAAGAGAAATGAAAACCATAGTGCGTGATGCATCAATGTTTTTTTGAGTTCCTTATAAACAAAATTAAGCTGAAATTCTTTTTTATATTGTAATATTATAAATATTTTCATTACCGACGGGATCTAATATCTTCCCTAAACATAATGCTTCTTGCATTGTTGATCACGGTTTTATAAAATTGTTATTATTAATACCACATTGCTGTCTTGTCTTTTTATCCAACATTGAGATATGCTTATTGTTAGCAACTAAGAGACTTTAATTGGATTTGTAGAATGGCAAAAAATATTCACATAACACTTTTACTATCTTTACTAACGGTCACTGCCCTGTCAGCGCAAACCTTGCCAGGCAGTTACGACAATACATTGCCCACTGCAAGACCAGAAGCTATCCAGACACATGGCACCGGAACAGTTCACGACAATCCGTTTACAATGGAGACTCTAACAAACACCGCCGCAGAAACGCATTCTACTAGAAATATGCAAAATTCGGAATCAACAAAACTTTTGCAATACTGCAATGAAGTAAAAACATTGGCTACAATCATTATGGATAGCAGACAAAATTCCGTTAATATGTCTGAAACTGTTACGGATAGGCTCTCAACGCTACAGATAGATATTGTGCAAAGCATTGTTATGGGAATGATTGTCGAGGCCTACGAAACACAGGTATACACAGTGTATGAAATTAAGCAGAGTACAATCAAGGATTTTGGCAATCATAATTACCTTAAATGTATAAAAACCGTGTTGGAATAAAAACGAATATTTCTGTCAGTATGAATCGAATAAGAATGACCATGGAGCGATGTTATGAATAGCAAAGATACGATTTTCAAGATAGTCCTATTCCTGTTCTTTATAATGTTGCCCTCCCCTCTGTTCGCTGAGACAGAGTACAGCAAAGAAGTCAATAAGTGCCGCTATTCATTGGAAGATTGCTGCAAAGTCTGTCTCAAGAAAGAAATAGACGCCAATACCAAACCAGCTAGAAGTAAGGTTGGGGAATGTGTACGAGAATGCGACTTTTATGACAACCTTTGCAAAAAAATCGCAAAAAAATTATTTCACAATAAAAATTAACTGCACTTTCAATACGGTGGCGAACAATTTGCCACCTCGATGACCGCCAGAATTACAGAGGGGGGGTATCGATAGCCCCAGTAACACTTCACTAATTCCCCTTCTGGACACATCTTCATACGGTTTCAACTCATATTTGAGCACTTTTGGTAAAGCCCATTACTTTGAACACTTTCAAGAACCTTTAAAACAACTCTTTTGATAATTGACAAACAAATCAGCTCTATGGTACAAACTAAATATGCCCGGATGGCGGAACTGGTAGACGCAAGGGACTTAAAATCCCTCGCCTTTTAGGTGTGCGAGTTCGATTCTCGCTCCGGGCACCAAATTGACAAAGGACACGGTGTTCATTCCCCGTATCCTTTGTCAATTTTCATTTCCCTTTCTTCATTGATTGCTAATGCGTATAACAATACGGACCCGGATAATACTTCTTTTTGTAGGGATTGCTTTTATTCAAACGCTTTTTCTAGGAAGTTTATTTATCAGTCGCCATTTTCAGGTGCAACGCAATCAAATCAACACGCAACTGCAATCCAGTGCTGATATTTTCAGTACGCATGTCCAATCATACTGGCAGGGTCTCATTCGCGAACTTCAACTCACCAGTCACCAGGTTGAGCGAATGGCCTTAAAACCATATCTCCAACACAACCTGCTGCAGAATCTCAAAACAATCAATCCATCCTTTGCCGCCCTTGCATTTTATGACATAAACGGAGAGATTCAGGCCTCGATTTCAGATTCTACTGACACTGCTGTCCTTAATAATTTTTACGACAAAGATTTCTTTGAAATCCCGTACGACAGTGGCAAACCCTATGTTAAGCAGACAAACACCACTCCGGGGCAACTATTCCTCGCAATCAGTGTTCCCATCTATTTTCTTGATCATTCATATGTCATAGGAGTTATAACAGGCTTGATACCCTGCACTGAATTGCAGTATTTTCTAGATCTTTCAGGTCTTTCTTCTGCACAAGATGTCTATATCTTGAATTCAAATGGTATTGTGATCGCCTCAAAAACTCGAAAAGCCAATCGCATACATACACTGCAGGCAGAACTAATTGAGGATAATAAAATCACCATTGATTCCTTACAGTACTTTGCCGCTTCCTCCCCCCTTGACTTTCACGGTTTTCAGCTATTGGTTCTTACAATTGTTGATAAAAAATCAGCCCTGGCACCATCTACAAAAACGCTGCTCCTACTCCTCATCCCTGTCATTTCCATGCTTTTCCTCTCACTTTTTGTGGCCTGGAAAACAAACAAACATATCATTTCGCCTTTACAGAAACTTGCCAGTTCTTCCATGGAAATGATCCAGGGGAAAAGTGCAGAACCCTTAAAAAATGGAGATGCAGAATTACAAGAGGTGGCCCATGCTCTGCAGGATATGAATCTCCATTTAAAAGAGTCCAATGCCAAACTCAGAGAAGAAAATGTTCTTCGACTCCAAGAAGAGAAAATTGCCATCCAGGCACAGATGGATGCCGAGAAGGCAAATCAGGCAAAATCAATATTTCTGGCGAACATGAGCCATGAAATCCGAACACCTCTGCATTCCATGATCAGCCTGGTGCGAATGATAGAGAGTTCATCTTCCAATGTAAAACAACAGGAGTTGCTGTCAATGACAGTAGCCTCCGGCCAACACCTGCAAACGCTCGTCAATTCAGTTCTGGACCTCTCCTTGATTGAATCAGGGAAAATAAAGCTGCACATCACTACTTTCTCTCTTTCTGAACTTCTCAGGGAAGTTATTGATTTAATGCAGGTTGCAGCCAAAGCCAAAGGACTCCTTCTTACTTCCAGGTGCGAGCCTGCAATCCACGACTCATTACAAGGTGACAGTGGGCGACTCAGACAAATTCTTATTAATCTTATTAATAATGCAATCAAACATACTCATAAGGGTAGCATATCACTAGAGACCTCCTTAACTGATAGCAACAGTGACCCAGATGGAGCCGTCAGTCTTCTTTTTACTGTTCAGGATAGTGGTGGTGGTATTCCTGGTGAGCTACAGAAAATCATTTTCGACCCATTTGAACAGGGAAGCCTGGAGGCTGAACAAATCACTGAAGGAATCGGGCTGGGACTTGCCATCAGTAAAGAGTTCGTCGGCTATATGGGGGGAGCTATCTGGCTGGAGAAAAGTGATCCGACTGGATCGATATTCTGCTTTACCATACGCTTTGAAAAAGCAGAGATTCCCGCAACACTTCAGGAAGAATTATCGGAGAAAATCCTTAGGAAAACAGAACTTGCAGATATTCGAATCCTACTTGCCGAAGATGACTTTATCAATCAACGCATTATCTCTGCCTATCTGCAGGAGTATGGTGCATCCGTTGATGTCTGCGAGAATGGAGCTGTTCTCTTGGAAAAATTAGAACAGCAGACTCCAGATATAATTTTGATGGATATCCGGATGCCGGTCCTCGACGGTATAGAAACTACTAAAAGAATCAGAAAGAACGAATCCGATCACAAACTGCCCCCCATACCGATTATTGCTCTCACGGCAGAATCATCATATGATTTTGAGGAAACATGCAGAGACTCAGGTATGAATGGGTTTCTCTCAAAACCCATTCCCCTGGAAGAACTTACTATACTAATCAGTGATATACATAAACAGCGGGCACAACCATAAAAAGCAACGACTCAGGCAGCAGTAATTTTCTGCAACGCCTCTTCGTAACGAGCCCTTGTCTTGTCATTGATTTCCTGCGGGATAGCCGGGGCTGGTGGATTCTTATCCCAGTCAAGTGTTGAGAGATAATCGCGCAGAAATTGTTTGTCAAAACTCGGCTGTCCTTTACCGGGTGTATACTCGTCAAGGGGCCAGAATCGTGACGAATCCGGGGTCAGGACTTCATCAATGAGAATTAACTTATCACCAAGCATACCAAGCTCAAATTTGGTATCAGCAATAATAATACCCTTTGATCGAGCATAGTCAGCAGCCTGACTATAAAGATTGATGCTGATATCTGCTATCTGCTTTGTTTTTTCTTTACCAAGCATCTCTTCCATTTGTTCAACGGAGATATTTTCATCATGATCCCCGATATCTGCCTTGGTAGAAGGAGTAAAAAGGACCTCCGGGAATTTTTCTGATTCCTGCATTCCTTCAGGGAATTCAAAGCCACAGACATTCCGATCTTTCTGATAGGCCTTCCAGAAAGATCCGGAAATATACCCGCGAACAATACATTCGACATTTAACGGCTTTGTTTTATGCACAAGCATTGAGCGTCCGTCGAGTTCATCTGCATAGGGTTTACACGCCTCGGGATATTCGTCAACATTTGCAGTGATCAGATGATTATCTACCACATCGCCAAGGAGATCAAACCAGAACAAAGAGAGTTGAGTCAACACTTTCCCTTTTCCGGGAATAGCATCAATCACCACATCAAATGCGGAAATCCGGTCAGTGGCTACCATTAAAAGTTTATCATCATGCCCGGGGATTGCATACATATCACGAACCTTGCCGCGATGAACAAGTTTCAAGCCTGCATAATCCGTATCTTTTACTGCACCACTCATAATCTCTCCTCCAAAATTAAAAAAGGGATGCGAAGCCCAAAAAACAGGCACCGCATCCCTGAACATAATAATTCTTATAGACTCAGCTTTTCTTTTACCGCAGCAATTACTGCATCACTTGAAATTGCAGGAACACTCATAAGCAATCCGGCCTCTTGGTAGAAACCGATAAGCGGAGCAGTTTTTTCGTTGTAGGTTGCCAGACGGTGACTGATAGCCTCTTCGGTCTCATCTTCACGCTGAATAGCCTTTGCCCCACACTTATCACAGATGCCTTCAACCTTGGGTGGGTTGGATTTGACATTGTAAATAGCCTGACAATCCGCATTTTCACAGGTACGACGGGTGCAGAGTCGATCAAGAATGATATCCTTGGGGACATCAATATCAACAGCCATATCAAGTTTAATACCAAGTTTTTCCAGCAGTGCAGTGAGCTCTTCTGCCTGAGGAATTGTACGTGGGAAGCCATCGAGAAGAAAACCTTTTTCACAATCAGGTTCCTGCAGACGATTTTCCATAATTCCCATAATCAAAGAGTCAGGAACGAGATCCCCCCTTTTCATATAGCCCTCGGCCTCTTTACCAAGGTCAGTTCCAGCCTGTACGGCACCACGAAGGATGTCTCCGGTGGAAATCTGTATAGAACCATCAATGGCAGTAAGTAATTTAGCGACAGTACCTTTACCAGCGCCAGGGGCACCTAAAAGAATAAGTTTCATTATATTTTCCTTATATAGAATTTTTCTGCAGGGTGCAGGATAAACAAATGTGTAACGACCAAGCGGAGCACAATATATACATTTTACAAATCTATGCCAGCAAAAAGAGCGAATTTATCAAAGAATGGAATCAATCACCTGTGCCCAATGAAGATTCCTGGAGAAATTCCTCAGGTATCATTTTGTGAAATTGTGACTGATCACCACAATCAGGGTTAGAATAGGAAACCAGATCAGCCACAAGAGAGCCAATAAGAATCTTCGAGGTTATTTTGACAGGGACACGACAGAGATCATCTGTCAACCATATCACCGTATCACCATCCTTATCATAGAGGCCTTTGAATTTCATAACGGGCTTTACGGGAATGACATT
>JAOZKX010000065.1 GCA_029935135.1 Desulfocapsa sp. | reverse complement strand
AGGCAAATAGCCCTCTATTGATTTTATCAATTGAGTCATCAGCAAAATAACGATCAACAACAAAACGAAGATACTTTGTGCCGGCATGAATGTTGGCCTCCAATTCATTGATATTCGGAATACCAACATTCTTATCTTTGGCTGTGGAGGGAAGGATCTGCATAACACCCACGGCACCAACATGACTTTTCCTCTTCTGATCCAGCCCTGACTCCTGATACCCGAGAGCAGCAAGCAAGAGATAAGGAAAATCATATTTTTTGCCGTATTTTTTAAAAAATCCAATCATTTTTGCAAACTGCTCTCTATCCTTTGTCTGACTGGAATTTGTCACATATTTACTATTTTCCAGATACTTGGTGAAAGCCATATTACCATGCAGTGTTCCTTTTTTATTTTTCTTCACAAAGCCGTTAATCACTTCTTGCAACTTGGGACTGTCTTTGCGTATTGCCCAGGCAATGCGACCTCCTGAGTACACTTTCACATCGGAATGGAGTGTTATATTTTTAAATATTTTCGCCCAGAACTGTGCCTTATGCTTATCCACAACCAGCATGGGAACAATCCCAGCATCGAGCATTTCCAGAAGATCCTCATCTTCCAGGTTTTCATCAGCTGGAGTAAGCTGTACCTCTTTTTTTCCAATGGAAGCAAGGGTTCTGTTCAGTGCCAGTAGATGCTCGTAATAACTGCTGGATTTACGCACATATATCTCTTTCCCACTCAGAGCAAAGAGGTTTTCCAGTTTTGCCCCTTTCTTCCCGGAAACAACAATCTCATCGACTCCCGTGAAAAAAGGTTCAGAAAAATCTACTGCCTGCAGCCTCTCCTCTGTGATAGTCAAATTCCCCACAGCGATGTCACCCAGACCTTCCGTGAGATGTGACAACAGCTTCTCCCGCGCTGTGGGGATAACAACCACATGAATTTTCAAATGTTTCGTTTTGTGGCGTGTATTGATATATTTTTCAAAATTTTGGACATTCTCATAACTCAGTCCCTTTTGCCTTGCTCCATCAATAAAGAAGAAGGTCTTACTGTATGGCATCAGGACACGAATGACCCTGCCTTTAACCATTTCATCATAGCCACCCGTCCTTTTCGCATTGAAGGAAAGACCACCATCTTCTGAAACAGTTCCCTGGTCAAATGCCAGTAAAGAGGAACTACTTACCAGGACAAAAAGAAAGGCGACAAGCGCCAGGCATGTTTTGTTGCATATCTCAGCGACTATTGCCGGGCTTCTGGAGGACAGGATTTTATGGATCTTCATTATTTCTCTCACGGAGATATTCCTTGCAAAGGCAGTTATGGGGAAACACATTCTATTAGACAAAAAAAGTCCGAACAGAGCCTGTTCGGACTTTTTATAAACATTCTTCTCGTACTACACTGATTTTATGCCAGTTGTGCTTTACGCCAGCCTTCCTCTTTCAATCGCGCAATGCGTTCAACAGCCCAGGCATTAATAGCTGACAGATATTCTTTTGGATTACTCTCTTTCATGGCTATAATCTTATCCCGCTCATCGGCAATATCCTGCGTTTCTCCGGGGTACATCTCACGCCATGTGGCATAGCCCTGGTCAAAAACAAACTGTGGATTCACATGCGCCGCATCCATGGTTAACTTGGTAATGGCAAACATTCTGGCAATATCCATATCATATTCAATAATCCAGCCATTGTCTGTCACCATTGTTTCCTGATCAAATTTCTGGGCAGTGGAACATGAGGGGCAAAACAGGCGACCAATCACTTCCTGTCCCATAACATTATCCCGCAAATGAAACTGAGCATCTTTTTGTCCACAACTACATGTTTTTTTCACTTCCTGACACATATCATTCCTCCATCAATCATTTACACTTGTTTACAACCACAGGGACTTTTTCCTGATACAATGACCAATATGCCCATTTTTTTACAGTTTGTAAAGAGGAATAGTAATTATTATTTTATATGTATTTCTTCATCACTGAAAACAACTCTTCCACATCCACCGGCTTCGTCAGATAGTCATCCATACCGGCAATGAGACTTTTTTCCCTCTGATCGGCCATGGCGTGGGCGGTAAGAGCAATCACAGGTATATGCTGCCCTGTCTCCCGTTCCATCTCCCTGATCCGTTGAATGGTCTGAATACCATCCATTTCCGGCATCTGGATATCCATAAGGATCAGATCAAAATGCTGATTCTGCAGAGATTCAAGAACTCCTTTGCCATTTTCCACTGCCACAACCTGACAATCTTTCCCCTTCAGTAATTCCTCGACAAAAATACGATTCACCTCATCATCTTCAGCAAGAAGAATGGAAGATGAAGGAGCAAATGTCTGCTCCTCACCAATAAGGGAAAAAGTTTCCGCACTTTCATTGCTGGGAACACTCTGACTCAATGTAACAGTAAAATGGAATGTTGACCCTGGCGTTCCATCGGGCTCTTTATCACTGGCACGCCTGGCTGGCACAGCATTACTCTCCACCCACAATCTTCCCCCCATCAGGGAAACCAGTTTAGAAGAAATAGCCAGCCCTAGTCCGGTGCCACCATATTTCCTGGTATGTGAGCCATCTGCCTGGGCAAATTCTTCAAAGATTACCTTCTGTTTTTCCGGAAGGATCCCGATACCGCTATCTTTGACTTCAACGGCCAGATACACCTGCCCCTCTTCCTGCATCTGCAGATGGACAAAGACCTCAACTTCTCCCTCATTGGTGAACTTAATCGCATTGCCCACCAGATTGGTAAAAATTTGTCCAAAGCGCCCGGCATCCCCTAACAGGTAGTCAGGAATTTTCTCATCCACGGTCCATTCAAGTCGTAAGCCCTTATCTTTTGCCTGTACCCAAAAGACAGATAAGACCTCATCCAGAAAATTACGGAAATGAAAATTGCTATATTCAAGATCCAGACGACCAGCCTCAATCTTAGAGAAATCCAGGATATCATTAATAAGACGAAGCAGCCTGTCGGCAGAGAGCTTGATAAGAGTTAAAAACTCCTGCGGCCGCTCATCGAGGTCCATATCCATAAGAATATCAGTAAAACCAATAATCCCATTCATGGGAGTCCGGATCTCATGACTCATATTCGCCAGGAATTCTGACTTAGCCACACTGGCTTGCCGCGCCGCCATTAAGGCCTTATCAAGCTCATCATTGGCAGTCTCAAGCTCTGTTGAATAGGTCTCTGCACTTTCCAGGGAGGCCTCTGCTGCCTGTTTTGCACGGCGCAGAGCCTGTTCCATCTGCTTCATATCAGAGATATCAATAAATGTCTCAAGCAGGTATTCCGTCCCTTCAAGTGAGACAGGGACAACCGTTTTAATGATGGGCAGTTTCTGGCCAAAGGCGGTGAGCAAGACTCGTTCAGCATCTTCCACCTGATTGCCAAGGTCCGTGATGGGGCACTTTCCACGTTCAGCCGGACAGATGTAATTATGACAGGTCTTACCGAGAATCTGCCCTTCAGAGGCGCCAATCATGGATGCGGCATAGGGATTTACCCGAGCGATAGTATGACTGGAAACATCTATCAACACCATGCCAACCGGCAATCTGTCAAGAATTGTGGAGAGCAGTTTTTCATTGGCTTCCAATTTTTCTTTGTCATCGTGATGCTCTGTTGCGTTCACAATGGTCAGTATCGCCTGAGGCTCACCCGCAAGATTAATAGAATCAGCATTGATTTCCAGCCAGAAAGAACGCTCACCCACTCCACTTTCCTGCACAAAACGCCCCTGGCGTCCACGGACAGCCTGCCCTGTGGCAAAAACCTCTTGTAAGGTCTGGCGAATAAGACATTTACCGCAATCTTCCGTATCCCCACAACCAACACCATTACCAAAGAGTGACTTACACTGCATCACCTCACCCGGCAGACGATTCTTGGCAGTCTTGGCACGATAGCCCATGAGAGAAGAGGCCTCTCTGTTGATCTTGGCAATACGCAGATCTGCATTCACCAGAGCCATCCCGACAGGGGCCCGATCAAATATGGCCGCAAGATTCTGCTGCTGCTGCGATAACGCGCCAAATGTTTCCTGTCGGGCAGCAAGCATAACGCGAAAATCTTCGGCCAGTTCACCGATTTCGTCTTTACCGGAAATGGGGATTTCCTGGTCCAGCTGCCCTTTGGCAACCCGCCTGGTGATCTCTGAAAGCTTACGAATTGGATCGGCAATCTGCGAAGCCCCATAGACAACGGCCAGCATACCCAGAAGAGTTAAGCCCACACCAATCCCAATCAGGTCTTTTACCAGTTTCTCTGCAGACTGAAAAAGAAGACTACTGGGAATCCGCATTCCGAGAGACCAGGGAGAATGCAGATCAGCCACCGGTACCGGTGCCCGGAATCCAATATAATTAAAATCTTCCAGTTCTGAATACTTCCCTGCCTGAAGATCTGTCAGCCCCAGATTACAGTATGGACGCAGCAGCTCCATACTCTGCCCGCGTTTATAAGGTGTCCCGGCAGTGGCAGCGATAGTACCATGCCAGGAAAGAAGAGACATCTTTGCATCCTTGCCAATGAGAGAATCCTGCACATCCAATAGTATTTCCTGAAGACTTTCAGCGTCAAAAAGAACCCCTACCACTTTCTTCAATGTATCCCCCGTATGCAGAGGAATCAAAACTCCAAAAACTGTCTGCTCATTGTCTCCCGGAGAAAATTGAAAGATATCTGTCACTCGCTCTTTTCCTTCCTGAAAATCTTCTTTACACCATTTTTCCTGAAAAATATCTATGGAGGACAAGGGTTGACTATGCAGGCCTCTCGCCGCATTTCGAAACCAAAGGGGTCCACCACCTTCCAAATCCTCCCCCGTCTCTTCACCTATATGACATTCTTTCTGCTGCCAGATAAATGTTGCCACAATGGAAAGATTATCACGCATTGCCTGTTCAAGAATCCTGTTCACAGCAGCAATTGTCTTATCGGCTGTCGACTCCTCGATACCGGAAACCACACTGGCTATAATTCGTGCTGAGATAACTCCCTGATCAAGCACAGCTTTGCAGCGCCAGGCAGTATTGCGAACAGTCTGTTCAATATTGATACGTGCACTTTCAGTGGCCTGATCGCGCAGCTTAAATGCAGTATAGGTAACAACGGTGCCGAGAATAATAATCATAAAGGCCCCAAAGGTCAGGACCAATTTATAACGAATTGAACGCATAAGGAATCAAAGGTGGAGAAATGAGGTTGACAAACGAACCCAAAACAGGCGAACTCATAGTCGTTTCAACGATTATAGGGCGATCCTGACAAGAATTACCAGCTTTTTCTTGCCAGAGAGCAAATCAGAACAGATTCACCTTAAAAAAAGTGGCTTCGACCTGTAAGACGACACCGTCTCTGGTAATTTTCCACAACGCCAGCTGGTCACCGACCATATCCCCTTCACGAACAATTCGATTATTAATAATAATCATCCGTTCGTCGGCGGCATCACTATAAACATGACCGGCAAAAACCAGTTCCGGCACTCTTTCCCGGACGCTGCTGTCAAGATCGGCAAGCAGAGGATAGTCTTCCGATGCAATGGGGGGGGCGGGTTGCGGTGCGCGGTTTGCGGTGTGCGGTTTGCGGTTTTCGGTTTGCGGCTGGGGAGAGCCCATCTCCACCTCGGCGCTTTCTGCCAGGCTTACCTCTGTTATTGCCTGGCGTACTTCTTTTGCGATCTGTTTCTGCATTTCCGGAGAGATTTTTTCCTCTTCTGCCACCGCTGCCACAGCAGGTTCCGGCACCACAGACATGTCTGTGGAAGGACTATCAGGAGATGCTTCTTCCGACAACTGCGGCAGAAACCAGTAGAGCACAGCAAATACGGCTAGAAGCAGCAGCACAATGATGAACAGCCTGTTTGTCGGCGACCTTCGTTCAAGCCTGCGGGATGGAGCGGGAGAATGGTCTGTCTGGAGATCCGGTACTCTCTCTCTCCTGCGCTCCTTATCAGATTTTTTCAATGCTTCTAGAATATAGGACATGGCAACCTACTCATTGATTTCCAGAGGAGCGATCCGTACCCTGGCACCTGTTTCCCCTTCATCCTCCCCTCCTGCCCCTTCTCTCTCTTGAGGGACTGTCGCCTGTTTTTCAACGGGCAGAGGAGCTTCCTGTGCTGCCTGCTCCAGGGAAACGACTACCTCCTGAGAAGACGGGTTCAACTCCGGGGCGACAACACTACTCCTGGAACCGAAAAGATACGCAGCATAGGCTGCAAGAAGAACAAGCACTATTCCCAGCAGCAGGGGCAGCACATTTTTCTTCTTCCTCTCTCCTGCTCTCCGCTCACCCTCATCACCAAAAACTTCTCTTCCGGCCTGCTCAACAATATTTGCACTGACCATGTACTTTCCTTCCGCATAGGTGCCAAGCAAAGAACGATCACACAGGACATTGATAAGACGGGGAATACCTGAGCTGAGTTCAAATATTTTAGTCAATGCACCATTGGTAAAAACTCTCTCCTCTTCCCCGGCAACAAGAAGACGATGGCCGATATAGGAAAACACATCCTCTTCTTCCAGGGGTAATAAGTGATAACGGGAGGTGATACGCTGACTGATCTGATCTGCTCCTTCCTGGGCAACCAGTTGTCGCAACTCTGTCTGCCCAAGCAGCACAATCTTCAGTAGTTTCTTCTGATCCGTCTCAAGATTTGTCAGCAGGCGGAGTTGTTCCAACAACTCCAGAGAGAGGTTCTGTGCCTCGTCAATGAGCAAGGCAACATTTCTTCCCCTGGCATGGGCATCCAGCAGATAGAGGTTAATACGATCAAAGTAGAATTTGGCGCTTCGCTCTCCTGCACCCAGAGAAATCCCCAGCTCATCACAGATACTTTCCAGTAACTCCAAACTGGTCAGGCGTGGATTCACGATAAGGGCAACATCGGTATTATCCGGAAGTTGCTGCAGCAAACAGCGACAAACCGTAGTCTTTCCTGTCCCCACATCTCCAGTGAGGAGGATAAAACAACCATCACTGGTTATCCCATACAGCAGATGGGCCAAGGCCTCCCGGTGAAGTTCGCTCATATAGAGATAACGGGGATCCGGAGCAATAGAGAACGGTTTTTCAGTTAATCCAAAATATTTTATATACATACAAAAATCCAGACGCCATACGGTCGGTACCAGGAAGGAAAAAAATCATTCCACCTGCACCTGTAAACTCCCAGCAGCCGGCACACAAAGCTCTGGCAAATTATAATTTTCCTGTTTCATATTGATATTATTTACAGTATTACTACCTTAGAGAGGGAATGGACAAGTTTTTTTCTTTTTTTTGCCGAAAAGCCGCCGAATATGCCTGTATATGAGTACAAAGCCCTTAACCAAAAGGGAAAAACCTGCAAAGGACTGATTGACGCAGACAGTGAAGCCAGTGCTCACAGCAAACTGAGAGCATCTGGTAAATACCCTGTCAGCCTGCAGGAGAGTTCCGATAAAGGTGGCGCAAGCTCCAAAAGCGGCCTAAAAAAAGGCCGTTTATTTGAGCGCATCAAGTCTGATGAGATCCATCTGGTTACCAGGCAACTGGCAACCCTTCTTAATGCCGGTATCCCTTTGATCAACAGCCTGGCATCCCTTATCCAGCAGGCCAGCAATCCGGCACTGAAACGAACCCTTGCCCAGATTCGCGATTCTGTCAATGAAGGATCCACCCTGACCAAAGCTCTTACTCAATACCCAAAACTATTTTCAAATATCTATATCAATATGGTTCGTTCCGGAGAAGCCTCCGGGTCCCTGGATATTGTCCTCGACCGACTGGCCGACTTTGGTGAAAAACAAAAAGCATTGCAATCCAAATTAAAAGCAGCCTTGATCTACCCTATCTTTATGGCCGTTATCGGGACAGGCATCCTCTTTTTTCTTATCACCTATATCGTCCCCAATATCACCCGTGTCTTTACAGATATGGAACGTGCCCTGCCCCTTCCCACCCGAGTACTCATCATACTCAGTGATTCTTTACGGGACTATTGGTGGCTGGGGGCAATACTCCTGACCGGTCTCTTTTTCCTTATCCGCCTGGCCCTTGCCCAGGAACGGGGAAAACGAATATGGGACCGTACCAAACTCTCTCTGCCAATCACTGGCTCTGTAACACGAAAAATAATCCTCACCCGTTTTTCCTCCACCTTAGGCAGCCTGTTAAACAGTGGTGTTCCATTGATCGCCTCATTGCAAATTGTCGCCTCCATCGTTGACAATCGCCTGGTCGGTGATGTTATTGAAGAGGCTATGGATAAAATCCAGAAAGGAAAGTCCATGTCCAGTGCCCTGGAGAGTTCTCCCTGGTTTCCCCCTATGTTTATTCAGATGATAGGGGTTGGAGAACAGAGTGGCCAACTGGAATCCATGCTTGACAAAGTAGCCCAAACCTATGAACGAGAAGTGGAAACTGCCATCCTCGGCATGACCTCTCTTATTGAACCCATTATGATTACTTCCATGGGTGCCGCCGTAGGTTTTGTGGTTCTCTCCATCCTGCTTCCCATTTTCGAAATGAACCAGATGATATAAATAAACCGC